>CAJFNH010000052.1 GCA_904394195.1 Candidatus Gallimonas caecicola | reverse complement strand
AAAGCGTGTATAATGAACATATGGGCGAGAGCGTCATCCGCGAAAAACTCAAATTGCTGCCCGACAGTCCGGGCGTCTATATCATGATGGACGCCGACGGCACCGTCATTTACGTCGGCAAGGCGCGCGTGCTCAAGAACCGCGTGCGGCAGTACTTCCATTCCTCGCAAAAATCTCCGAAGGTACAGGCGATGGTGGACTGCATCGCCGATTTTGCCTATGTCGTCACGCCCAGCGAGGTGGACGCGCTCGCGCTGGAAAACACCTATATCAAGAAGTACAAGCCCAAGTACAATATCCTTCTCAAGGACGACAAGACCTATCCCTATATCAAGGTATGGACGAAGGAGGAGTTTCCCCACATCGGCATCACGCGCCGCGTCAGGCGGGGGGACGGAAAATACTTCGGCCCCTTTATGGGGGGCGTTGCCGCCAAGGAGATCGTGGATGTCGCCGCAAAGGTGTATCACATCCGCACCTGCACGGTGAGCATCAAAGAAAAGCCCGCAAAGCCCTGTCTGGAATATCATCTGGGGCGGTGCGGCGCACCCTGCTCCCATCTCATCGGCAAAGAGGAATACGCCGCGGCGGTGGAAAAGACGCTCGCCTTTCTTGCGGGCGACTACGAGGAAGCGGCGCGCATCCTCACCCAAAAGATGACGGCGTTTGCCGGGAACGAGGAGTTCGAGCTCGCGCTCGAATATCGGCAAAAGATCGAAATGCTCTCCCGCCTGGGCGAGCGGCGCATCACGGCAATGCCGCGCGATGTGGATGCCGACGTGTGGGCGTTTGCTTCCAACGGACTGTATGCGGCGGCAAGCGTGCTCGTCACGCGGGGCGGCATCATGCAGGGCAGCCGCAACTTTTCTCTGGAAGCGGGCGCAGGGGAGCGCGGCGAGGACTTTTTGTCCTTTCTTACGCAGTACTATGCCGCGCACGAGCTCCCGCACGAACTGGTTGCGGACGAGCCCTTTGACGAGGCGCTCTTTCTGGACTATGCGCAGCAGAAGTCAGGCCACAGGCTTGCCATCGTCCGCCCGAAATTCGGCGTCCGCCGCGAGCTTCTGGACATGGCGAACGGCAACGCCGGGGAATATCTGGAAAAATCCGTTTCCGCCATCGAGCACCGCAGCGACATGACGACGGGCGCTTGTGAGCGGCTGAAAACGCTGCTCTCGCTCGCCCGCTACCCCAAGCGCATGGAATGTTACGATATTTCCAATATCTCCGGCGTGGATAAGGTGGGCAGCATGGTGGTGTTCACGGACGGCGAGGCGGACAAGGTACAGTACCGCCGCTTCCGCATCAAGACGGTGGAAGGGGCGGATGACTTCGCCTCGCTGCGCGAAGTGCTCCGCCGCCGTCTTTCCAAATTGGGCACGGCGGAAGAGGAGCGCTTTCCCCGCCCGCAGCTCATCGTCATCGACGGCGGCAAGGGGCAGCTCTCCGCGGTCAAGGGTATCTTCGATGAAATGGGCATTGCGGACATCGACCTGATCTCCCTTGCCAAGCGGGAGGAAGAGGTGTACGTCCTCTGGCAGGACGTACCCGTGCGCATCGACCGCCGCGACTATGCCTTAAAGACGCTGCAGCGCATCCGCGACGAGGCGCACCGCTTTGCCATCACCTATTTTCGCAGCCTGCATTCCAAGCGCAACCTTGCCTCCGTGCTCGATGGGATCGAGGGGGTGGGCAAGAGCAAGCGGACGGCGCTCATGCGCGCATTCGGCGATATTGACAAGATCATGCGCGCAAGCGAGGAAGAACTTGCGCAGGTGGAGGGCATCGGCCCTGCGCTTGCGGCGCGCATCCGCAAATTTTTCGAGGAATTATGAGGTATCCGCTTTTTTTATCGGACTTTGACGGGACGCTCGTGCGCGCAGACGGCACGGTCTCGGAAGAAAACAAGCGCGCCATCGCCGCGTACCGCGCGGCAGGCGGCGTGTTTGCCGTGTGTACGGGACGGGGGATCGCATCCATCCTGCCCCGTCTGAAGGAGCTGGGCATCACGCAGGGACTTGCCGTGGCATATCAGGGCGCGACCATAGCCGACGTCGCCACGGGCGAGCTGCTCAAGAACGACGGCTTTTGCACGGAGGACGCCGTCAGGGTGGCGCAGCTTCTGGAGCAGGAGGGGCGGCACGTCCATATCTACACGGTGGACGGCTTTTACAGCAACGTGGCGGACGAGCCGCTGCGCATGTATGAGCGCATCGTGGGGGTGAAGGCGCGCATCGTGACCGACATGCCCCTCTCCCGCCTGATCGCACAGCGGGGGTTGCGCATCGTCAAGATTCTCGCGATGGTGAAAAAGGAGGACCGCGCTCCCCTCATGGAGTGGCTCGCCCCCCGTCTGGGCGAGGGGTATTACGTCACATGTTCGGCGGATTTTCTGGTGGAGATCATGCCGGCAGGGCAGTCCAAGGCGGCTGCGGTGGACTTTCTGTGCGACTATTATCATATCCCGCGCGAAAAATGTGCCGCCATCGGCGATCAGCTCAACGATCTGCCCATGCTCCGCCGCGCGGGTGGCAGGTTTGCGGTCGCCAATGCGGAGGAAATGCTCAAAAAAGAGGCATACGTCGTTGCTTCCTGTGAAGAAAACGGCGTTGCGCAGGCGCTTGCCATCGCCATGGGAGGGGAGATATGACAGAGAACATTTTACCCAAGGAAACCGTCATGCTCGACAAGTTCGCGTCCGATCTCGGGCTCGAGATGCTGTATGCGGGCAGGGGCATCATCACGCTCACCAGCATCAGCGTCGACCGGCCCGGTCTGCGCCTTGCGGGCTTTTTCAGCTATTTCGATACGCAGCGCATCATGCTGATCGGACTCACCGAGCACGAATATATGCACTCGTTCCCTTCCGATCAGCGGCTGGAAAAGATCAAAAAACTCTTTGACTGCGGCGAGATCCCCTGCGTCATCTTTGCGCGCGATTTGCCCGTTCTGCCCGAGTTCATGGAGTGCGCCCGCGCCACGGGCACGCCCATCTTCCGCACGGGCAAGATGACTTCTTCGGTCACCGTCGATCTGTGTATCTACCTCAACCGTCTGCTTGCGCCTACCACCACCGTACACGGCGTGCTCATGGATGTGTTCGGCGCCGGCATCCTGCTCACGGGCAACAGCGGCGTGGGAAAGAGCGAGACGGCCATGGAGCTCATCAAGCGCGGGCACCGCCTTGTCGCGGACGACTCCGTGCTCATCAAGCGCATCGAAAACGAGCTGGTCGGCACCGCGCCCGAGCGCATCCGCTATTTTATGGAGTTGCGCGGCATCGGCATCATCAACGTCAAAAACATGTACGGCTCCGGCGCCGTCATGACGGAAAAGGCGATCGAGCTGGTCATGGAACTGGAGCCCTGGCGCAAGGACAAGGAATATGACCGCATCGGCGGGGAGGAGAATGTGGAGACCATCCTCGGCCTCAACGTCCCCAAACTCACCGTGCCCGTCAGCGCGGGGCGCAATCTCGCCATCCTCATCGAGGTGGCTGCGCGCGATCAGCGCCTCAAGAATATGGGCTATGACGCGGCGAGCGAACTCATTGCGCGCACGATAGGAAGATAATGTGTGAACTGCTTGCCCCCGCGGGGGATGAACGCACGGCGTATGCGGCGCTGCATGCGGGTGCCGACGCCGTCTATCTGGGACTGACGCGATTTTCCGCGCGTGAAGGCGCGGAAAATTTTTGCCTTTCTTCGCTTGCCGCCCTCACGCGGGAGGCACATCTTCTGGGCGCAAAGGTGTACGTTGCGCTCAACACACTCGTGAAGGACGCGGAGCTTGCCGACTTCTTTGCGGCGGCGCGCGCGGCGTGGGATGCGGGCGCGGACGCCATCCTCATGCAGGATATCTTTCTGGGCCGCGCCCTCAAACAAATGTATCCGCAAATCGTCCTTCACTTGTCCACGCAGGCGGGATGCTGCAACGTGCACGGCGCGCAGTTCGCGCGCGAGTGCGGCTTTTCCCGCGTGGTGCTCGCCCGCGAAACGCCCCTTGCGGATATCGCCGCCATCTCGCGCATCATCGAGACGGAGGCGTTCGTGCAGGGCGCGCTGTGCACATGTTTTTCGGGGCAGTGCTATCTCTCCTCCTTTGCGGGGAACAATTCGGGCAACCGCGGCAGGTGCAAGCAGCCCTGCCGCAAGCAATACGCCATCGACCGCGCGGGCTTTGAAAGCCCCGCCTATGCGCTCTCGCCCGCCGATCTTTCGGTGGGGGAGGACATCGCAAAACTGCTTGCCGCGGGGGTGACTTCCCTCAAGATCGAGGGGCGCATGCGCTCCCCTGCCTATGTCGCGGCGGCGGTGGAATATTACCGCGCGCTGCTTGCGCACGCGCCCGCGCAGGAGGCGTTCTCCCGCCTGAAGCGCGCCTTCAACCGCGGCGACTATACGCGCGGGCTGGCGTTCGGACAGAGGGACGACTTCCTTTCGCGCAAGGTGCAGGGACACATCGGCGAGCGCGTGGGAACGCTCACGCGCGTACAGGGAAAGCTGTTCTGCAAGAGCGCCTTTGCGGCGCGCAAAGGGGACGCCTTCAAGCTGCTGCGCGGCGGCAGGGAGGTGGGCGGCGCCCTGTTCGCGGGCGAAGGGAAGGGGGGCTTTTTCCTCTCCTCCCGCGACCGCCTTGCCGAGGGCGACGAGGTGCGCGTGACGCTCGACACCGCGTCGCAGGAGCGCGCGCTCGCGGCGCGAAGGGCGCGGGAGATCGCGGTGCGGGTGACGCTGCGTGCGGGCGAGCGGATGCGCGCAGCGTGCGAAGGGTATTCCCTCACGGGCGAGGTGTGCGCGGCGGCGCAGAACGCGCCCCTCACCGAGCAGGACGTGCGCGCCTGCTTTGAAAGGACGGACACGCTGCCCTTCGTCCCCCGCGTTATTGCCGAAACGCAAGGGGCGTTTGTGCCCAGGTCCGCGCTCAACGCCTTCCGCCGTGCCTTTTACGCGGGGCTGGCGCAGCATCTGGCGCCCGCGCGCGCCCCGCTTGCCGAAAAGCCCCTGCTCATGTCCGCGATGGACGTGCAGAGAGGGGACATGTGCGCCGTCATCATTTCGGGGCATACCGTGCCCGAGGGGGCGGACATGGTCATATGGACGGCGGAGGACTTCGCGGACATGGTGCCCCCGCAGGGGGCATGGCTGTACCTCCCGCCCCTTCTGACGGCGGCGGACGAGGCGCTCATCGCACCGCAGCTCGCGCGCTTTCGCGGGGTGTACTGCGAGGGAACGTACGGCGTGAAGTTCGCGCAGAAGTACGGCGTGCCGCTGTTCGCGGGCACGGGGTGGAACCTCACCAACCGCATCGCCGTGCAGGGGGCGCTCGGCTGCGCGCAGTACGTTGCGCTCTCCAAGGAGCTGACCATCGCCGAACAGGATGCACTCGCCGCCCGGAACACCTTCGTACTCTCGGCGGGCGACTGCAAGGTGATGGACCTGTGCTATTGCCCCTTCGGGCGCACCTGCGCGGCGTGCGACAGGCGGGAGCGCTATACGCTCACGGACGACGGGGGCAGGGCGTTCCCGCTGCGCAGATACCGCGCGGCGGAGGGCTGCCGCTTTGAAGTGTACAATTGTGCGCCGCTCGCCGCGGGCGCGGGCATGTCCTCGGCGCTCGCCGACTGCTCGCTGGGCGACCTCACCGCCGCGCGCGTCATGCGCGACCCCGTGGGCAAGCTCCCGGGCGCAACGCGCGGCCATGCCGCAAGGAGCCTGTTATGAACGACCATGCAAGAAGGCTGGAACTGGATAAGATCCTCACGGCGTGCGCCTCGCACGCCGTGCTTGCCGCGGGCAAGCAGCTTTTGCTCGGCTGCGAGCCCGTGCGCGATGTGAACGAGGCACGCGCCCTTCTGGAGCTCACCGACGAGGCGACCCTCCTTCTGTTCACGCTGGGGGCGGGCAAGGTGGAGGAATTTCCCGACTGCACGCAGTGGCTGGAGGCCGCCGAAAAGGGGGCGACGCTCTCGATGGCGGAACTGCTCGGCGTGGCGCGCCTGCTGCGCGCGGCGCGCGTTCTCTACCGCTCCGTGCGCGCCTTTGCCGATGAGCGCATCGTGCGCATGAAAGCGCTCACCGAGCGCCTCATGTTCGACGAGGGGCTGGAGGAGGACATCGGCAGAAAGATCGTAAACGAGAACGAGCTCTCCGACCACGCCAGCGAAAGACTCTTTTCGCTGCGCACGCAGATCCGCCAGCTGGGCGAGCGCATCCGCGCCCGCCTGCAGGGGTACCTTTCGGGGGAGGAGCGCAAATATCTGCAGGAGGGCATTGTTACCGTGCGGGGGGACAGGTTCGTCATCCCCGTCAAGGCGGAATACAAGCGCAGCATCCGCGGCTTTGTACACGACCGCTCCGCAAGCGGCGCAACGGTATTCATCGAGCCGGAAGAGGTGCTCGAGATGAACAACGAATTGCGTTCCCTCATGCTGGACGAGCAGGAGGAGGTCGCCCGTATCCTTGCCGAGCTCTCGCGCGCCGCGGGCCGCATGCGCGGCGCGCTCACCGCCGATATGGCGGTGCTTGCCCAGGCGGACGCCTTCTACGCGCGCGCCGAGTACGGCTACCGGCTGCACGCCGTCATGCCCGCGCTCAACGGCGGCGGGCGGCTGGAGATCGTCAAGGGCAGGCACCCGCTGCTCGACCAAAGGTCCGCCGTTCCCGTCTCGCTCTCGCTGGGCGAAGGGCACCGCTTCCTGCTCATCAGCGGCGCGAACACGGGCGGCAAGACGGTCACGCTCAAAATGTGCGGGCTGTTCTGCCTGATGGCGGCGTGCGGCCTGTTTGTTCCCGCTGCCGATGGCACCCGTCTTGCGGTGTTCGACGGCGTATGGTGCGACGTGGGCGACAGCCAGTCCATCGAGGAGAACTTGTCCACATTTTCCTCCCACGTCGTGCACATCAGGGAAATTTTGGAGCAGGCGACGGAGCGCTCTCTCGTGCTCATCGACGAGCCGGGCGGCGGCACCGATCCCGAGGAGGGCGCGGCGCTCGCACAGGCGGTGGTCGCCGAGCTCTTGCGCCGCGGGTGCCGCGGCGTGGTCACCACCCACTACTCCGCGCTCAAGGAGTTCGCCTATTCGCAGCCGGGCATCGAGAACGGCTGCATGGAGTTCGACGCCGCCGATTTCCGCCCCCTGTACCGGCTGAAGATCGGCACGCCCGGCGCCTCCAACGCGCTGCTCATCTGCACGCGGCTGGGGCTGCCCGCCTCCGTCGTGGAGGAAGCGCGCGGGTATCTTTCGGAGGGGGCGCGCGCCTTCGAGCATACGCTGCGCGCCGCCGAGGAGAGCCGCGTGCGCACCGAGGAGGCGACTTCCCGCGCCCTCGCGCTGCAGAAGGAGTGGGAGGGCCGCCTTGCGCAGCTCTCCCGCGAGGAGGAAAAGTTCCGTGCGGAGCGCGAAAAATTCCTCGCTTCCTCCAAAGCGGAGGCGCGGCGCATCGTCAACGAGCGCACCGCGCACGCCGAAGAACTGCTCTCCGAAATGGAGGAACTTTTCCGCAAGCAAAACCTGACGGAGGCGGATCTCATCCGCGCCCGCACGCTGAAGAACAAGATGGCGGCGCAGGCTCCCGCCGAGGAGGCCCCCGTGCGCGCGCTGCCCGTGGACGCGGCAACGCTGAAGGCGGGCGACAGGGTGCTCGTGGGCGCCATGGGAACGGAGGGCGTAGTGCTCTGCGTGCGCCGCGAGAAGGGGACGTGCGAGGTGCTCACGGGCTCATTTAAGGTCAATGCTTCGATCTCCGACCTCTATCTGCCCGCGCCCAAAAAGGACAAAAAGCCCGCTCCGGAACAGAAGGTGCGCGTCACGCGCGACCTCTCGCCGCGCACCGGAGCGCAGCGGGAGTGCAACATCATCGGCATGACGACGGCGGAGGGCGTGGCGGAGGCGGAGGCCTTTCTCGATGCCGCCGTCGTTGCCAACCTGCCCGAAGTGCGCATCGTGCACGGATACGGCACGGGCAAGCTGCGCGCCGCCGTACACGACATGCTGCGCCGCCATCCGCGGGTGGAGAGTTTCCGCCTCGGCAAATACGGCGAAGGGGAGG
>CAJFNH010000051.1 GCA_904394195.1 Candidatus Gallimonas caecicola | reverse complement strand
ACGATCTCCAGTCCAAGGTTGGCACCAACCATTCCGCCGCCGAGCGCAAGGATGTTCGCGTCGTTGTGCAGACGGGTCATTCTGGCAGAGAGCGGCTCGGAACAGAGCGCGCAGCGCACGCCCCGCACTTTGTTCGCCGCGATGGAGATCCCGATGCCCGTCGTGCACACAAGCACGCCGTATCCACATTCCCCTGCCGCAACCGCCTCTGCGGCACGAAGCGCGAAATCCGGATAATCGCAGGAAGCATAGGAATCCGTGCCGAAATCGACAACCGCATACCCATTGTTTTTCAACCATTCAACGACAACATTTTTGAGGGTCAGCCCACCGTGATCGCAACCGACAGCAATTTTCATAAACATTTCCCCTTTTCAATATTTATATTTTATTTATTGATTTTCATTTCCGATATCCAGGATCGCAATGATCTTCGGAACACAGTCGCGGATGAGGCGCAGCGTATCCCGGTAGACTTGCTGGCTCTGTCCGTACGGATCCGGAACATCCCGACCGGCAAATACCGCCATACTTTTCACATTGTCTCCCGTCAGTGATGCCGCCTGTTCGCGCGTCATACAGATGACGGCATATGCCTCCCGGAGCAATTTTGGCGTAAGAGAGCGTGCTCGAAAATTCTCCGGGCAGGCAATTCCCTCTTCCAAAAGCGCTTTGCGCGCGTTTTCTGCCATCGGATCCCCGGCACGGGCATGCAGCCCCGCCGAAACGACAGTGTACCAGCGAATCCTGCGCTGTTTGAGTTCTGCGCGCATCACCGCTTCAGCCATGGGCGAACGGCAGGTATTTCCCGTACAGACAAACACGATCTTCTTGTGTTTCATTATTTTTCCTCCGCATTCCTGCCGAACGCGCGCAAAAGGCGGTTGCGCACCCCCTCCATCACGCCGCCGCGCGCACGCGGATCGATGCCGATGAGCAACGTCGCCGCTCTTTCTCCCGTACGCAGATGCGCGTATAAATTAGCTGCCATCTCCTCCGGGGTAGCGCCCAGATCGAGCAAACGGCAATCGGAATGCTTTGCAGCGACGGCATGCTCACAAAGAAGCATGGGAACGCCCCCTCTGCCTGTTTCCTCGCGATAACAGCGGATCGCGGCTTTCTGTTCGTCCGCCCCGAAAAATGCCGTGCGGCAGGAGGGAGCATAGTGCCTGTATGCCATACCGGGACTTTTGGGGCGTTCGCCTGCATGGAGGGTGTAATTTTCACAGGCACCCACTTCAGCGGCGATCATCTCGCGCGTGACAAGCCCGGCGCGCAGAATGAGCGGAACGCTGCCCGTGCAGTCAAGAACGGTACTTTCGATCCCCCCTTGAGATGCCCCGCCGTCCAGAATGAGCGGGATATCCCCCGCAAAATCATCGTAAACATGCTGCGCCGTTACAGGCGAGACATGCTTGGAGCGGTTGGCGCTGGGCGCCGCCACGGGACAACCGACCGCGCGCAGAAACGCCTGCGCCGTCGGAGAGGATGGAACGCGGATGGAGAGCGTCGGAAGGCCACACGAGACATACGGGCTCACAACGCCTTTGGAGGGATATACCATCGTGAGCGGCCCCGGAAGAAACTTTTCGCGCAGACGCGCCGTCCACGCGGGCGTCTCCACAAGGGTTGAGATATCATACCCGGTATGAACGTGGGCAATGAGCGGATTGTCTGCCGGCCGCCCCTTGAGTTCAAAAATTTTTTTCACCGCCCGGTCGTTGCGTGCGTCCGCCCCCAGTCCGTAGACGGTCTCTGTATGGAACGCCACCACTTCACCCGCAGCAATGAGCTCTTTTGCCCAGGCGAGAGATTCGGATGTGACGGGCAAGATGCGCGTGTTCATTCCGGGATCCCTGTATCGTCGTCTGCAAAAGCGTCCGACATGTCCTCTTCATATCCTTCCGGAGGAGCCACATAATGCTGCGGCTCTTCATCGGAAAGATTCTGATCCTCCACATCTACAAACTTTGTACTCTCACCGATAAAGCGCAGCTGGACGCGACCGAGCGAGCCGTTCCTGTGCTTGGCGATGATGAGCTCTGCGGCACCCTTGACGACCGCTTTTTTTGCGATTTCTTCTGCCGTTGCCGTAACATCGGGGCGATTGATGAACATGACGATATCGGCGTCCTGCTCAATGGCGCCCGATTCGCGCAAATCGGAGAGCTGCGGCTCCTTGGTCTGAATGCGGCGCAGCTGCGAGAGCGCGATGACGGGAACATCCAGTTCCTTTGCCATGATTTTCAGATCGCGTGTAATGCCCGCAACCTCCTGCTGGCGATTTTCAAAGGAACTACCACCGTTCCTGCCTCCCGCAGTCCCGCCCATCAGCTGGATATAGTCGATCATGACGAGGTCGAGCGCTCCTTGCGATGCAGCAAGACGGCGGCATTTGGACAAGATTTCTGCCGGCGTCACGCGCGAAGAATCGTCAATGAAAAGCTTGCTTTTCTGCAGCTTATCGCTCGCGATCATCAGATTTTTCCA
Organism: Candidatus Gallimonas caecicola; assembly: GCA_904394195.1. Classification (GTDB taxonomy): domain Bacteria; phylum Bacillota; class Clostridia; order Christensenellales; family Borkfalkiaceae; genus Gallimonas; species Gallimonas caecicola. The sequence goes on along the minus strand of CAJFNH010000051.1, from coordinate 8,512 downwards.
TTCTTTCTGTGTGAGTTTGCCCGAAAGTGCTTTTTCCATACTCACTTCCGCATGCGCACACAGAAGCCTTTGTACAAGCTGGCTGCGCGGCATTTCCAGAGAAAATACAGCCGCTATGCCCCCTCTGTTGAGACAGACGTTCTCGACAATATTCATGGAGAGCGACGTCTTGCCCATGCCGGGACGCGCCGCAATGACGATGAGGTCGGAGCGCTGCAGGCCGTTGGTGATGCGGTCAAGGTGTTTGAACCCGGTCGGCGTCCCGCGATAGGCATTGGGATCGGACTGAATGTCCTCAAACTTGCCCAGCACCTGACGAATGACGACGCCGTCCGATAATCCTGCGAGCTGACTCCCATCCTCTTCTTTGGAAATATCGTACACCTGTTTTTCGGCGTAGGCGACGGCTTCCCCCGCATCCGTGCCGGAAGTGCTCACCTCAATGATCCCCTTCGCCGCACGGATAAGGCTGCGGCGGATGGCGTCGCGGCGGACGATCTCAAAATACTGCTTGTAATTGGCAGAGGAAGGCGTCACCTCGGCAAGCTCGGTAATGCGCTGCAGCCCGCCCGCCCGCGAGAGCGTGCCCTCGCGTTCGAGCATATCGGTGAGCGTGACTACATCGACGGGCTTGCGGCCGCCGTAAACCTTGCGCATCGCTTCAAACACAAGGCGGTTGGATTCCTGATAGAAGTCGGCCTCCTTCAAACTCTCGAGCAATTCCGACTGGATGTCCCCGTCGATAATGATGCAGCCGAGGATCGCCGCTTCCGCCTCGAGATTATGCGGCATCTGATTGTTTGCCATCGTTGGTATCCCTTGTTCTTACTCTGCAAGCGCCTGAAATTCTTCCAGCGCATCGGAAAATTCTTTCATGGCGGCAGCGAAGGTCTCTGCCCTGGTAAGATCGGCGCCCGCACCCTTGAGAAGGGTGACGGGATCGGCCGAGCACCCGCCCTTCAGGAAGTTGAAGTAGCGCTCAACTGCGGGCACACCCTCTGAAAGGATCTTATCTGCGATGGCGATCGCTGCCGTGATGCCCGTCGCATACTTGTAAACATAGAAGGAACGGTAGAAGTGCGGGATGCGCGCCCATTCGATGGCGATCTGTTTATCGTGCGTGAGCGCATCTCCATAATATTTTTTGTTGAGCAAATAATAGAGTTCGGACAGGTTGTCCTTGTTGAGCGGCTCCCCTCGCTCCGCCATGGCGTGCGCCTCCTGCTCAAATTCCGCGAACTGCGTCTGACGGAAGAGCGTCGTGCGGATCATGTCCATAAAATAGTTGAGCAGATATCTGCGCAGCTTTTTATCCTGCGAGGTGGCAAGCAGATATTTCAGGAGCAGCACTTCATTGACCGTGCTGGCGACCTCTGCGACGAAGATCTTGTAGTCCGCCTTCGCATAGGGTTGGGCGCTGTTGGAAAAATAGGAATGGAGGGAATGCCCCATCTCGTGTGCGATGGTAAAGACGTCGTGCGTTGTCTGCTGATAGTTGAGCAGGACAAAGGGATGCGTTCCATATACACCGATGGAGTAGGCGCCGCCCGCCTTGCCCTCCGTCTCGCATACGTCGATCCAGCGCTCGTCCCGTCCCCGCTTGAGCAGCGCAACGTATTCCTCTCCGAGGGGGGAAAGCCCCTTCAGAACAAGTTCATACGCTTCTTCATAAGTAAGACGCAGCTCGGCATTCTCCACAAGCGGGATGTAGAGGTCGTACATGTGCATTTTATCCAGGCCGAGCGTCTTTTTGCGCACCTGCATATAGCGGTGCATGATGGGCGTCGCCCCGTTGACTGCCTTAATAAGGTTGTCGTAAACCTCTCGCGTAACGTCCTCTTCCGCAAGCGCCATTTCCAGACAGCTTCCGTATCCGCGTACGTTCTTATAGAAAATATCCTTTTTGACGTTACCGAAGTAGGTCGTGGCAAGGGTGTTGATGATTTTTTCGAATGCCGAATAATACTTGCGGAACACATTGGCACGCGCCGCGCGGTCATTCCCGCTCAAAATCACGGAGTACAGCCCGTGCGAAAGCCTGACGCGTTTGCCCTGATAGACAATATATGGAAGGTTGAGTTCTGCGTCATCGAGCATATCAAATACATCGGACGCAACACCCAATGGCTCCGCCGTCTGCGCAAGAATGTACTCCTCCTTTTCGGAGAGGACATGTTTTTTGCGGACGATCATGCGCGAGAGCGCATAGTCATGGTCCTTGAGGCGTGGATCGGCAACAAACGCTTTGAGCGTCTCTTCGGGCAACGCGGTAAGTTCCGGCTCTGCAAAAGAAGTCTGCGCACCATACCTGGTGAACAGATTGATGACTTTTGCGCTGTAAGCGTTGTACTTCGTCACGCGGATATCCTCGTCATGTTTGGAATGAGCATACAAATAGACGAGCATGAGCTTCTTTTCATATTCCTCCGCCGTCGCAAAAAAGGCGGCGACGTTTTCCGCCGTGTTGAGCTTCCCGCGGAAGGCGGAAAAATCGGGCAGCGTTTCCAGTTCGGCAAAGGCGCGCTCCCACGCCTCGTCGCTCTCAAACACATCCTCGATCTTCCAGCGGTATTTGGTTTCTACGTCCTTTCGTTCCATTCTGTTCGATACTCCTTGCTCTGTAATTTCAGTTTTTAAAGCTGTGGATGGGCGCGGGAATGAGCCCCCCGCGGCGGATGAATTTACCCGCATCCCCCGTGTGGACGGGCATCACGGGCGCTCTGCCCAGAAGACCGCCGAAGCTGACCTCGTCCCCCACCTTTTTGCCGGGCGCGGGGATAACGCGCACCGCCGTCGTCTTGTTGTTGACCATGCCGATGGCCGCCTCGTCTGCAATGATGGCGGAGATGGTGGAGGCAGGCGTATCGCCCGGGATGGCGATCATATCCAGTCCGACCGAGCAGACGCAGGTCATCGCCTCGAGCTTGTCAAGCGAGATCTTTCCCGTCGTTGCCGATTCGATCATGCCGATATCCTCGGAGACGGGAATAAACGCACCCGAGAGGCCGCCGACGCGCGAGGAAGCCATAACGCCCCCCTTCTTGACCGCGTCGTTAAGCATGGCGAGCGCCGCCGTCGTGCCGTGACATCCCACCACTTCCAGCCCGAGTTCTTCCAGGATATGCGCAACGGAGTCGCCGCGCGCCGGCGTGGGTGCAAGCGACAGATCGACGATGCCGAAACGGGCACCGAGGCGCTTTGCCGCCTCCTTTGCCACAAGTTGCCCCGCGCGCGTGATCTTGAATGCCGTGCGCTTGATGAGTTCGGCGGCATCCGTGAGATCGGCATCGGGAATGAATTTGAGCGCATGCTGCACAACGCCGGGACCGGATACGCCGACGTTGATCACGGTATCCGCCTCGCCCACGCCGTGGAATGCTCCCGCCATAAAGGGATTATCTTCAACGGCATTGCAAAACACAACGAGTTTTGCACAGCCGAGACCGTCCTGCCCGCCCGTGAGCTGCGCCGTCTTCAGAACGATTTCCCCCATCGCGCGCACCGCATCCATGTTGATGCCCGACTTGGAGGAGCCGACGTTCACCGAACTGCACAGCCGCTTGGTGGAGGCGAGGACCTCCGGAATGGTCTGCAGAAATTTTTCCTCATAGTCCGCCGTACCCTTATGTACCAGCGCGGAATACCCACCCAGAAAATCAATTCCCAGCTCCTGCGCAGCACGATCGAGCGCCGCGCCGACAAGTGCGCTCTCCTCGGGAAACGCCGCCGTGATGAGAGAGACGGGTGTGACGGACACGCGTTTGTTGACGATGGGGATGCCGTATTCACCCGAGAGCGCCTCTGCCGTGGGAACAAGTTTTTCGGCTTTGCGGCAGACATGCTCGTATACTGCCTGCGCCGTTTCCTTTGCAGTGGCGCGGATACAGGATAACAGGGAGACGCCCATCGTCACCGTGCGGATATCGAGGTGCTCCTTTTCGATCATTTCGATCGTTTCAATCACATCAAACTTACTGAACATAATACTCCGCGATCATACGTTGTGCATGGCGTCAAAGATGTCGGCGTGCTGAAGGCGCACCGTCATGCCGATCTGTTCGCCCATTTGAGAAAGTTCCCTTGCAAGCTGTGCAAATTCCACCTTGCTCTCCGAAGTGTCCACCATCATGATCATGGCAAACTGATCCCCCAGAATGGTCTGGGAGATATCTTCGATATTGACATTGCGCTCAAACAAAAATCCGCTCACTTTGGCAATGATACCGCGTCTGTCCGAGCCTGTGACCGTTACGACTGCGCGCATATTCTATTCGTTCTCCTTTACGATTTCATATTCGATCAACAGGTTTCCCTGCGAAACAATGCGTACCTTCTGACCCTCTTCGAAAGGAGGGAAATCTTTTTCGCCGTCCACATAGATCTGGCGGATCATATCCTCATCGCGTTTGATATTGTGCACGCGGAAGGTCGCCACATTGACGTCCACGCCGTCGCGCGTCGTCCAGTCCTCAATGCCTGCAAAAGGCGCAACAGAATATTCCTTCAAACCTACCGATATAAAACGCAGCATCTTGCAATATGCGTTGCAGCGTTTGAAACAGATGCCCATAAAGGGAAACAGAAAGATGATATACAGCGCCGTAAGCGCGCAGGTCACACCGATGACCCACCCCTGATTGGGATCCTCATACGGAAGCATGATATAATAAATCAGAAAAGCCAGAAATCCCGCAAAATAGGCTCCTGTCACCGTAAAAAACACGCCGAGGATGCGACGTCGTTGCATAAAGGCATCCCAAAGGTCTTTATCCGAATATAATTTTGTCATGCGTTCTCCTTTGCAATAAACAGGACTCCCAGCGTATTCCTGCCGCAGTGACCCGTAATGACCGACCCGGCGACTGTCTCAAGCACTTCGTCAAACGTAAACTTTTCGGCAACCTTTTTCCTTGCCGCCTCAACGACCGTTTCATCCGCCATGCTGTGCGTAATAAAGCAGCGTGTTTTTTCATAGTAGGGATATTTGGCTGCAAGATCATCGATATATTGCTCGATGCACTTGACCATGCCGCCGCGGTATTTTTTGGAGGGTATGAGCTGCCCGTCCTCCATTTCAATGAGCGGATGAATCTTGAGGATATTTGCTCCATACATTGCCATGCGCGAACACCTGCCGCCCTTGTACAGATAATCGAGCCTGTCCGGCACAAAGGACGTGTTGACGAGCGGGCGCAGTGCATTCACCCGCTCCACGATCTCCGTAGCAGAAACGCCGGCGTCCCGCAGATCCGCCGCCTTCATAATGAGCAGACCCTGTCCCGTGGAGAGCGCCTTGCTGTCCACCACATAAACTTTTCCCGGGAATGTTTTTGCTGCCTCCTGCGCATAGGAGCAGGATGAGGATGCTTTTGCGGAAATACTGAAATGAATAACAGTATCTCCCGCTTCCACATAGGGGCGGAAAAAGTCCTCATACTCTCCGATACTCGGTGCAGCCGTCTTGGGAAGCTGCCCGGAGCGTTCCACATAGTCGAAGATATCCTGAGGTCGGATATCCACACCGTCACGATAAGCCGTCTCCCCCAGGATAACGGAGAGCGGCATGATCCCGATGCCGCGCGTTCCGACGCTTATGCCGAGATCGCAAGTGCTACATTCCTCCGGTCCATGATTGTCAGGTAAAAATACTATATAATGCAGAGCGGAAGCCTTCCCACGCGGTAGAAAATTCTTTTATAGAGACCGCCCAGGCAGGCACAATGCCCAAAATGCTGTCCGTGGTCAGAAGTTCATAGCCGTTTGCCACCATATCCTGTGAATCTGCGCTTTGAGTGCGGTTGTCGCCGAGAAAGAAGATCTCCCCTTCATCAAGCACGACCTCCTCAAAATCAGGAGTGACGCCTCTTGTATACGGCTCGTCGAGTGCAACATATTCCCCACCCGCCTGTTTCAGCCAGACAACGCCCCCGACACACTTCACGCTGTCTCCTTGCGTGGCAATGATACGCTTGATGACGGTATCGGCTGTAAACACCGCATACCCGTAAGGATCGTACGCATCGCTCTGCGAAGTGTCGAGAATAACGATATCCCCCCGTGCGGCCGAAGTGCCGCGTACGGCGTACACAATATCTCCCCCTTCATAATCCGCGCCGACCCGTTCGCCGCCGTAGAGCGTATCCAGCATGGAGTCGCCCTTGACTTCAACAATCAGAAGATAGCGCATCCGCAGCAGGTCAAAGATGAGAATGATTACAACAAGCGCAAAAAGAACACAGAGTACGATGAAAGAAGCACGGCTTTCCCTGCGCTCGTTGAGCATGGCAGGACGGCGGATCATACGTCCTCCACAATGCGCCGGATGCGCTTCCTGAGTTCATCGGGCGTGAGCATGACAACTCTTCCGCAGGTGCGGCACCTGATCTTATAATCCGCACCCGTACGGACGATCTCCCAGAGTTTTCCGCCGCATGGGTGCGGTTTTTTTGTTTCCACAATGGTGTGGAGTTCAAATTGCGTCAGATCCATACGATATTATTTACAAGCACTTCCCCGTTTCCGACAAAAACAAGGGAGAGAACATCGACAAAACTCTCCAGGTGCGCGCCCGTAGCCGACTTGAAATCGGCGGCGTCAAACAGGAGACTCTTCCACTTGCCGCCGCCCGCGACGCGCGCTTCTGCGGAATAGCCGTTCTCCTCATCTTCATCCAGATAAAACGTGACTTTCAGAAGAGCATCCTGCGCACAATAGGCATCCAGGCGAAGGGAAGCCCCTTCGGGCGCAGAATAGCGCGGCTCGTTGACGCGATAGGAAACGATCCCGGCTTCCGCCGTCGCGCCGAGGATCCCGCCATAACCCGGCAGGAGTTTGGCGTCCACTCCCTGTCCGTCCGCAAAACAGTCGGCGACCGACCTCGCCCTGCGGCGGAAGCCCGAGATGCCGTTGAGCGAATCGCGCTCCGAAGAATAGACGATGCGGCTCTTGACACAGGTATTTTTATAGGGTTTTTTCACGACGACCTCTCTGATCTTGGAGGTCACGGAAAAATTGTTGGAATAGTTGGCGAAAGCATACACGAGCGCACGGTCGCTCTTTTCATACAGTTCGAGCGGGAATGTCCCAATGCCCTCTTTTACGGCGGCGGGATTGCCCAGAACGCGCGTCCAGTCGCGGGCATGCGAGCCGGTGATGCGTTCGGTGTAAAAGATGCCGCACTCGTGCAGTTCGCCCGCCTGATCGAATGTTGCCCGTGCCACAAGGTTTCCGTTCTCGTCCTCCTCCACGTTCAGTCCGATGGGACCGCTGATAAAGACGGAGCGCTCCTTTAAAAATTTGTCAAGAAAGAGGTCGACGTCGGCAAGCGAGTGCATGCCGATCAGTCCGTTGCCGTGGGAGGAATACAGAAAAGCCTTCTGAATGTCCGGGGCGAGCTGGCGGAAGGTATCATACACCCTGTCGTAATCGTGTTTTTTGTCGTTGACGGCGGAGAGCAGCAGCACGGGGCAGCGGATGTAGGGCGCATAGCTTTGGGAATCGATGCCGGCGATAAAGCGGTGGTGTTCCTCATCAAACACCTTCTTTTCGCTGTCTGCAAACTTCTCCATACCACGGTATGCAAGCCAGCCTGCCGCACATACCGAGATCATACAGGACAGCGATGTATAGGGAGCGATCTTGAAGAGGATCTCGCCGCCCGTCCGAAGTCCGATCGCCCCGAAGCGCGTGACCTCTGTTCTGGAAGAGAGAAATTTTGCCGCATAGCGCGCGACGCCCGCCCACTCATACCAGCTCGTTTCCCGTGCGGATGGCTCCGCCCGATCAAGGTGACTGCTTGCACGCACATAGTTGGCGTAGTCAACGGCGGCAGGATAGACGGTATGTGCCTGCGTTCCGTTGTCGCCGCAGTAGTCGACGCACAATACGCCGTATCCGCGGGAAGTAAATCTTGCGACAAACGCCGCGTCGAACGGGCACCCCGCTTCAAACAGGATCATGACCGCGGGGAACTTCTCCTCCCCTTCGGGCAGCACATACTGTGCATAGATGCTGACCCGTTCTTCGCCGACCTTTCTGCCCAGAAAACGCACTTCACGAAAAATTGCGCCCCCTTCTTTGCGTTCGGAGAGCGTCTCCTCGCACAGCGCAAGCGTGTCGTCAAAATCCTTCCATAGCGTGACGGGTGTCAAAAATGTACTCAAAAGCCACCTCACTCCATAACGATTTGCGAGCCGTGCCGTTCAGTCGCCTTTCTGACCGACAGCTTTCGCCCGATCCTGTGTTTGAGTTCCTCGACATGCGAAATGATGCCGATGGAAAAATGCTCGTTTTTCAGCCGTTCGAGGCTGTCCATCACCACGTCGACAAGATGTTCATCCAGCGTGCCGAAACCCTCGTCGAGGAAGAAAAACTCGATGGGCCGCAGACTTCGCGCGCAGATCTCTGCGCTCAATGCGAGCGCAAGGGAAAGCGATACGAGGAACGTCTCGCCGCCGGAGAGCGTAGAGACGCTGCGCAGGCTCCCGCCGTTGAAATTATCGCCGACAAAAAA
>CAJFNH010000050.1 GCA_904394195.1 Candidatus Gallimonas caecicola | reverse complement strand
TGCCGCAGTCCGTTGACGTAATCATACGTCTCCTGTGCGCTCTTGCCGGCATTGCGACACTTGAGCGCCTGCCGCACGAGCGCGCCCTGTCCCACCGTGGCGCTCAAAGGATCGACCACATACACGTTGAACTTGGGGAAGTCTTTCTTCACGTCCGCCGCCGCCTTTGCCGCAACGTCCTTGGTGGGCGAAAGACCGGAAGAGATGGTGAAATGCACCACGTCCTCCGCTCCCTCGCGGGCAAGCTTCAGAAAATGTTCGTAGTGCGATTCATAGTTGAGCATGGACGTACGCGAAAATCCACCCGCGCGCAGTTCGTCGTAAAAATCGACGTATTGCTGATAGGTCGTGAATTCATCCAGTCTGTCCTCAAGTTTGCCGTCCTTTTCCACCGTGAAGGTGAGCGGAACGAACTTGATGTCGTTTTCAACGATGAAATCATGGTACAGATCGCACGTTGAATCGGTCGAAAGCGTGAAAAGATACATTGTTTATTCTCCGAATATTTTTTTGTATTATATCACAAAAATATGACAACCGCAATATTTTTTTGAAAAAAGTCTGCTTTTTTGCAAAAAGGTCTTGAAAAACGCCCGTTTTGGCGGTATAATAGAAGCGTACGGGCAGACGGCGTTCTTTTTACGCGCGCCGCCAATCATATGCCCGCGGGGGGATTATGACCGAACAGGAATTTCTCAACCTGCGCAACGGTACGGACGTGCGCGGAACTGCGCTTGCGGGCGTGGAAAATGACCCCGTGACGCTGACAGACGAGGCGGTGCTTTCCATTGCCAAAGCGTTCTTCGTGTGGGCTACGCGCAAGACGGGCAAACGGGCGCCCGTGCTTGCCGTGGGGCACGATTCCCGCCTTTCGGCGCAGCACATCTGCGATCTTGTCGCACAGGGGTACACCTCATGCGGAGGAGACGTCATCCTGACGGGACTTTCCTCCACGCCGTCCATGTTCATGCTGCTGCAAGGCGACTTCGGCGCGGACGTTGCCGTGATGATCACGGCGAGCCATCTGCCGTGGCAAAAGAACGGGCTCAAGTTCTTCACCCCGGAGGGCGGACTGGAGGGCACCGACGTTGCCGACATCCTGAAGATCGCGGCGAAGGGTGACTTCCCGCTCGGCAGCGGCAGCGTGAGCCAAAAGAGCTATATCGCAGCGTATGCCGACGGCCTTGTAAAAAAGGTGCGGGCGGCGTGCGGGGAGGACAAGCCCCTTGCGGGCAAACGCATCCTGGTGGACGCGGGCAATGGCGCGGGCGGCTTCTATGTCGACCTCGTTTTGAAGCCACTGGGCGCGGATACGACGGGCTCGCAGTTCCTTGAGCCGGACGGGCACTTCCCCAACCACATCCCCAACCCCGAAAACGAGGAGGCGATGCGCTCCGTCTGCGCGGCGGTCAGAGAGCATCACGCCGACTTCGGCATCATCTTCGATACGGACGTCGACCGGGCGGGCGCCGTCGCTTCTGACGGCGAGGAGATCAACCGCAACCGCCTGATCGCGCTCATCTCCGCCATTCTCTTGGCGGAAAAGCCGGGCGTCATCGTCACCGACTCGGTCACGAGCGACGGGCTTGCCACCTTTATCCGTGCGCACGGCGGCGTACACCGCCGCTTCAAACGGGGCTATAAGAACGTCATCAACGAAAGCAGGCGCCTAAACGCCGAGGGAGAATACTCTCCCCTCGCCATCGAGACGAGCGGCCATGCGGCGCTCAAGGAAAATTACTTCCTGGACGACGGCGCGTACCTGGTCACCCGCCTTCTCATTGCCCTTGCGGGCTGCGCGAAGGAAGGGAAAGACCTGATGTCGCTCATTGCCGATCTGCCCGAGCCCGCCGAGGCTGCCGAAGTGCGCCTTGCCTTTATTCCGGGGTGCGACTTCAAGGCGCTGGGCAAGGGCGTGATCGCCGACTTCACGGCGCACGCGCAGCAATGTGCCTATATGACCCTTGCGCCGGACAACTTCGAGGGCGTGCGCGTCAACTTTGACGCCGCGCACGGTGACGGCTGGGCGCTCATCCGCATGAGCCTGCACGAGCCCATCATGCCCGTCAATGTGGAGAGCAACACACCGGGCGGCAACAGGCAGATCATGCAGGAGCTGTATGCGTTCCTTTCCAAGTACCCCTTCCTCAACCTTGAAAACCTCAAAAAACAAATATAATTGAAGGAGAATGAAGTTATGAAAGAAGTCAGACAGACCACCATCAATGCCATCCGCATTCTTTCGGCGGAGGCGATCCAGAAGGCAAATTCCGGCCACCCCGGTCTGCCCATCGGCTCGGCGCCCATCGCCTATACGCTGTGGCAGAATTTCCTGAAGTTCAATAACCAGGATCCCAAGTGGGATGACAGAGACCGCTTTGTCCTTTCGGCGGGACACGGCTCCATGCTCGACTATTCCCTGCTCTATCTGTACGGAATGGGTCTGACAAAGGAGGACCTGATGCAGTTCCGTCAGCTGGGCTCCAAGACGCCCGGCCACCCCGAATACGGACACACCGTGGGCATCGAAACGACGACGGGGCCCCTCGGCCAGGGCATCGCCAACGCCGTGGGCATGGCGGTGGCGGAAGCGCATCTTGCCGCGGTGTTCAACCGCGAAGGCTTCCCCATCGTCGACCACTATACCTACGCGCTGTGCGGCGACGGCTGTCTGGAGGAGGGCTTCTCCTATGAGGCCTGCTCGTTCGCGGGCACGCACGAGCTGGGCAAGCTCATTCTCTTCTACGACGACAACGACATCACCATCGAGGGCGATACCGACATCACCTTCAAAGAGGACGTCGCCATGCGCTTCAAGGCGCAGAACTGGCAGGTCATCAAGGTAAATCTGGTGGAGCACCCCGACGACGTCGCCCTGCTCTCCTCCGCCATCAAAAAGGCGCAGAAGGAGACAAAGAAGCCCACCATCATCATCTGCAAGACCAAGATCGGCTACGGCACCCCGCTCGAGGGCAGCCACAAGTGCCACGGCTCCCCGCTCGGCGCAGAAAATCTGCAAAAGACCAAGGAGCGCTTCGGCTGGACCTGCGCGCCCTTCGAAGTCCCCGAAGAAGTGCTTGCGCACACCGCCAAGGCGGGCAGACGGGGCGCCAAGCGCGAGCGCGAATGGAAGGCGATGTTCGCGGAGTACGAAAAGAAGTACCCCGAACTGGCCGCAGCATACAAAGCGGCAATGCGCGGCGAGATGGTCGACCTTACCAAAGTGGACGATCTGTTCCGCTTTGAAAAGCCGATGGCGACCCGCCAGACCTCGGCGACCGTGCTCAACAAGATCGCGGCGATCGTGCCCAACCTGATGGGCGGCTCGGCAGACCTTGCCCCCTCCAACCTGTCCGACATGAAGAATACGGACGCCGTCACCTACGGCGACTTTGCGCCCGGCAGCTACGAGGGCAGGAACATGCACTTCGGCATCCGCGAACACGCGATGGCGGCCATCACCAACGGCATGCAGCTGCACGGCGGTCTGCACTGCTACTGCGCCACCTTCTTCATCTTCTCCGACTACTGCAAGCATGCGATGCGCCTCTCCGCGCTCATGAACATCCCCGTCGTCTATATCCTCACGCACGATTCCATCGGCGTGGGCGAGGACGGCCCCACCCATGAGCCCGTGGAACAGCTTATCGCGCTGCGCTCCATCCCCAACATGAAGGTGTACCGCCCCGCAGACGGCAAGGAGACGGCGGCGGCATGGATTTCCGCCCTCACCGGCACGGCGCCCACTGCGCTCGTGCTGACAAGGCAGAACCTGCCCCAGTATGAGCGAAGCGGGCTCGCCGCTCTCAAGGGCGGATATGTGCTCGAGGACTGCGAGGGCACGCCCGACGTGCTGCTCATCGCGAGCGGCTCGGAAGTGGAGCAGTGCGTGGGCGCCAAGGCGGAGCTCGCCAAGGAAGGCATCAGGGCGCGCGTTATCTCCATGCCCTGCTTCGAAGAGTACGAAAAGCAGAGCGCGGAATACAAGGAGAGCGTGATGCCATCCGCCGTCAAAGCGCGCGTGTGCGTGGAGGCGGGCTCGCCCTACAGCTGGTACAAATATGCGGGCGATGCCGGCGAGATCATCGGCATGTCCACCTTCGGCGCGAGCGGTCCCGCCGCACAGCTGTTCAAGCTGTTCGGCTTCACCGTGGAGAACGTGGTTGAAAAGGCGAAGGCGTCGCTGGCAAAAGCTGCAAAGCAAGCATGAGTGCTGCGGGCGCGGCAGAAGCCGCGCCCGCCCTTTTAAATCGAGATGGATATCCGCGAAATCGAGCAACTCTATTTGCACCGGCAGAGCTGCCGCGCTTTTGACGGACGGGATGTGAGCGAAGAACTCGTGAGAAAGGTGTGTTCGCTTGCCTTGCTCGCCCCTTCCGCCTGCAACGCGCAGCCGTGGAAGCTCGTTGCCGTGCTGGGAGACCGGCGCAGACCTGTCGCCGCATGCGTGCAGGGTCTTGGCATGAACAAGTTTGCCTCGGATGCGGGCGCGTTCGTCGCCGTGTGCGAAGGCAAGAGCAACCTGACGGCGAAACTGGGCGGACGCATGAAGGATACCGACTTCACCGCAAACGATCTGGGCATCCTCACGGCGCACCTTGTGCTTGCCGCCGAAGGAGCGGGGCTTGCCTCCTGCATCCTGGGCTGGCGCAGCGAGGAAAAACTGCGCGCCGCGCTGGGCATCATGGAAAAAGTGCGCATCCCCGTAGTCGTCGCGCTCGGATATGCGAAAGAGGACGACCCCATCCGCCCCAAAAAACGCAAACCGTACGAAGAAACATTGACCATCCTGCAATAAAAAGAGAAAGCGGGGAGCCGGAAAAGCTCCCCGCTTTCTCTTTCAAAACTGTCCTGTCGCGTTAATTTCCCGGCGCACGGCGCACCGTATGCGCCACAATGGGACCGGAGCTCATTTTTTCACGCTGTCCAGAAGCGCCTTGACGGACGCCTTACATGCGGCGAGCGCTTCCTCCGCCGCCCCTTCGGAAGGCGCCTTGACGGAGTAGTAGATCTTGAGCTTGGGCTCGGTGCCGGAGGGACGCACGCACACGAAGGAGCCGCCCGCAAGTTCATAGTACACGCAGTTACACCTGGGGATGTTCAGAGGCTCCGTCTTTCCGTCCGCCGTCCTGCGGATATCGGCGGAATAGTCGCGCACCGCCTCGACCGTGAAGGGACCGAACGCCTCCACTTTCACCGTCTTGAGGGCGTCGACAACGGCGTTCATCTCCTTCATCGCGTTCAGCCCCGCATACTGAATGGACTCGTTCCGATCGAGCACGAAACCGTACTTTGCGTAGATCTCCTGCAGCCTGCCCCATACCGTCTTGCCGATATAGGTATAGTAACAGACCATCTCGGCGCAGAGCATGGAAGCGACCACGGCGTCCTTATCGCGGGCATGGGTGCCGCGCAGATAGCCGCACGACTCTTCGAAGCCGAATACGAAGGTGTGCGAGCCGTCCGCCTCCCACTCCTTTATCTTTTCGCCGATGAATTTGAAGCCGACGGGCGTTTCGAACAGGGCGACGCCGAAGTCGGCGCAGATCGCCTTTGCCATGCCCGTCGTGACGAAGGACTTGACGACCGCGGCGTTGGCGGGCAGCGCGTTCTCCTCCTTCAGACGGGTGAGGATGTAATCGAGCAGCAGGATGCCCACCTGGTTGCCCGAGAGCGCCACGAACTCGCCCGCATCGTTCTTGACGGCAACGCCGAGGCGGTCGGAGTCGGGGTCGGTACCGAACACCACGTCCGCGCGGATCTTTTCGGCAAGCGCGATGCCCATGGAGAGCGTCTCTTTAAATTCGGGGTTGGGCACGGCGACCGTGGAAAATTCAGGATCCTGCGCCGTCTGCTCTTCGACCACGGTGACATTGATGCCCAGCTCGCGCAGGATACGCGTAACGGGGATGTAGCCGGAGCCGTGTACGGGCGTATAGACGAGCTTTAAATCCTTGCCGCAGGCGGCGACCGCCTGCCGGGAGAGCGTGAGCTTTTTGAGCGCTTCGATATAGGTATCATCCACTTCCTTGGGAACGGACTGAATGAGCGAGCTGTCCTCCTCTCCCGTAACGGAAAGGTAGTCAGTGATCTTTTCGATGAATCCCACGACGACCTGCGTCGCTTCGGGCGACATTTGCGCGCCGTCCCCGCCGTACACCTTATAGCCGTTATACTGCTTGGGATTGTGGGACGCCGTGATCATGATGCCCGCAACGGTGCCCAGATAGCGGACCGCATAGGAGAGCATGGGTACGGGGTGCACGTCGTCGAACAGATACGCCCTGATGCCGTTCTTTGCAAGCACGCTTGCCGCCTTTTTCGCAAACAGACGGGAATTTCTGCGCGTGTCATAGGAGATGACGACCCCCTTCGCTCGCTCGGAGGCAGGCAGCGTTGCGATATATTCGCACAGTCCCTGCGTCGCCCGCATGACGGTGTAGACGTTCATCATGTTCATGCCGCAACCGATGATACCGCGCATGCCCGCCGTGCCGAACTCGAGTTCTCCGCCGAAGCGGTACTCCTTCTCCTTCTCGTCATGTGCGATCGCCTTCAGTTCCGCCCTGTCCGCCTCCGCCAGACGCGGATCGGCAAGCCATGCTTCATAGATGCTCTGATAACTCATATTCTTCACTCCTTATTTCATGCTTCCGGCGCGCCGTTTCCTGCGCGCCGTGATTTTCCGTTTGGGACTATTTGTCCTCCTGCGTTCCGTCGGAGGGCGCATTGATCTTTTTGTTGAGCTCTTCCAGACTGTCCTCACCCGTATCGATGCCCTGCACGGGCTCCCCTTCCGCCCCCGCGATATTGTGCACGGAGATAAAGTACTTTCTGCCGCTGTCCTCATAGAAATGCACGCATTGCAGTGCGAGCAGGAACAAAAAGCTCAAGGGAATGGTGATAAGAAGCGCGCTGCCCAGCGTGGCAAGTCCGCACATAACGTTGACGATCACGATGAGGTAGTTCGCCGTCAGGAAACTTGCAAAGCGCTTCCAGAACGGGCTTTTGCTGCGGAGCGACTGTCCCAGCCCCCGGGAAACGCTTGCCGTACCCGTCAGAACGGAAGGGATCCATGCGGAGATGAGCGTCAGCTTGAGCGACTGCAGACAGATATAGAGCGCAATGGTCAGCGAAAGCGCCAGAAGAATGGTGAGAAATCCCCAGCTCGGCAGGAAGGAGGGCAGGTAGAAGAACAAGAACCAGCACGCCGCCAGCGAGAGCGCATCGTAGACGAAGGAAATGGGAACGTAGATGACCTCATACAGAGCCGCACTGCCCAGATTTTTGAAAAAAGCGGCGGAAAAACTGGTACGGGCAAAAGCTCCCATGCGGTCGTTCATGATACTTGCCGCCGTAAAATGGCAGAGCCCGTTGAGAAAACGGGATAAAAGATAGATGAGACACACGCCGACCACCGCGCCGGCAATCGCGCCGCCGTTAGTTGTGACCAACCGCAGAAAGTCGGCAAGCGCAGCATTGAACGTCTCCCAAAACGTTCCCAGGTACGCCGAATCGCCGCCGAAGAGCGCACGGAAAAATTCGCCCATGAGATCCTTGATGGTCTGCAGTTCGGCACTCGTGACGATGACGCTCAAGGATAACTGCAGAATGACATAGACGAGACTGAATGTAAGCACGCTCACGACCAGACGATACAAGAGCATTTTGAACGCGCTCGAAAAATTATCGACGGTGATATGAATGGCGTTCCGGAACCGCATTTCAGACCTCCCACTTATGACGGAGCACATCCTCACGATCAAGTTTGTCCGTCTCGAAATATACTGCCTCCATGCGGACGCAGAAGTTTAGAAAGAGCAGAGCGAATGCCGCCACTCCGACGATATAGAACACCGCCGAAGGCAGGAAGGAACAGCCGCACAAGAGAATAAAGAGCGCTGCAAGCGAGATCGAAAAGGAGAGCAGAAGTTTGCCGCGCACTCCCACCATCAGGCGGTAAGAATAGGTAAAAGCCTCAAAAAAGCGGAACCCCGTCATCTGTCTGCACGGAAGCCAGAGATAGAGGATCGTGGAAAGATAGACGAGCACAAACGAAAAAATGAGAATGAATACGACGTCCGCTGCGTACACCGTTGCCGGTGCAGAGATCTCGGACACTGCAAACATGACCGCAGAGAGCGCCACT
>CAJFNH010000049.1 GCA_904394195.1 Candidatus Gallimonas caecicola | reverse complement strand
CGATCTCTTTGAAGGAGACGAGCGCTTCGCCGTCCGTGCGGTAGCGGTTGTAGACAACGAGCATCACGATGGCTTCGTTATATACCATGCCCTTCGTGATGCGGGTATTTTTCAGGATGCCCGTCAGGCGTACCCACGCGGTGATGACCGCCTCTTCCAATGGTTGTTCCATATCTTTTCCCGTCTGTCAGAACTGTTTTCAAAGTTATCATCCATTATACCCGCTCAAAAAAGGATTGTCAAGCAAATCATGAAAGCGGGGATTTGCCTTTTTTGTCCGGCTGTGCTATACTGTTGCCGTTGGATCGGGTTCCGGACGGGAGATTTCCACTTATCCACAGCACAATGTGGATAACTTGCCCGAACGATACAATGAACGGAGGCGGTATGTCGCAATACGATCTGATGAGACTGTTTTCGCGCTATGACAGCGAGGTGAGCGAGGGGGACTTCACACCCGAGGAGCTGCAGGAGTATCTTGCCTTCTGCGCGGGGCAGGAGGACGCACCCTCGCCCGCCGAGTGGAAGCGCGCCTATTTTGAAAAGTACGACGACGTCAAGGACAAGAGCCTGAAAAAGCAGGACTGGTGAATTGCGTGCGGAACATGTGTGAAAGGGAGCCCGGCAAAGAGCTGCCGAAGCAATACGACTACCTGATTTTTGACGCCGACCATACGCTCATCGACTTCGACGCGGACGAGCGGCGCGCCTTCCGCGCAGCGTTCGCGGCGGCGGGCATGCAGGCGAGCGACGCCATGGTGGAAGCGTGCTGGGCGTTTTCGGCGCGCAACTGGGGGGAGCTCGGGCTCAACAACGTGCACCTGCCGCAGTTGCGGGCGCGCTATCACGAGCTCTATCATACCCATGTCCGCGAGATCGTGGACTATATGGATGCCATGTACGCCCTGGGTGCGGGCAGGGCGGCGGCGGAGCATACCTTTTCGCAGGCGCTCGCGCTTGCGGCACATCCCGTAGAGGGGGCGCTGCAGGCGCTGGAAACGCTTGCAAAACGCTATCGCCTGTGCATCGCCACCAACGGGCTGGCAGCCATGCAGGCGGGCAGATTGCGCGAACTGGCGCCCCTCTTCGAGCGGGTGTTCGTATCGGAGGAGATGGGGGTCATCAAGCCCGACCCCGCCTTCTTCGCGCACATGTTGAAGGCGCTGAACGCCACGGCGGAAAGGTGTCTGATGATCGGCGACTCGCTCGCTTCCGACATCGCCGGCGCCTGCGCTGCGGGTCTGGACAGTATCTGGTTCAACCGCCGCGGCGTGCCGCTGCCCGCGGGCATACGGGTGAAGGCGGTCATACGCGACCTTCGCGAATTGCTTTCCATATTGTAGGGGAGCCTGCGCCCGCCGTGCAGGCACAAAAACCGCCCCGCGCCTTCGGTCAGGCGCGGGGCGGCTGTTTTTCATGGTTATGCCTGCGGCGTGGGTTGCGTGGGATCGTCCGGCGCAGAGACGGGCGGAAGAGCTTTCTTTTTGCCGTCCGAAAAGGCGGAAGCGCCCCGTTTGCGCATGTTCGCGACAAAGGCGTACAGGGAGACGCCCAGTCCGAGCACCCACACCGTCTCGGTGAGCAGGAAGGCGCCGAAGGTCGCCCAATAGACGGCGATGGTCGCGTCCGCGCCCTCGCTGCACAAAAAGACGATGACGGCGGGAATGACAAAGGCGTTGAACAGGATGGGGAAGAGTCCGCCCAGCCCGACCTTTGCGACCGCCGCGCCCTTTCCCGTCCATTTGCGGAAGGCGACGCCGATGAAGTAGGTGCAGACGGCGGCGGCGAGCGTGGCAAGCGGGCCGATGGTCAGATCGTACACCAGAAAGGGCGAGGCAAGGTTTGCCAGGATGCACCCGATGTACAGCGCGGGGATCGCCTCGGGAAAAAAGAGGGGCAGGATGGTGAGCGCTTCGCCCGGACGGATCTGAAAAACGCCGAACGCCACGGGGGCGAAGGCGTAGGTGAGCGCCACATACAGCGCGGCGATGATGCCGGCGCGGCAGATGCGCTTTGCGGTGAAAAAGTTTCTGAACATGAAAAAACCTCGGTTTTTTTATTCGGAAGTGTTGACCGAAAACCTTCCGTACAGCGGCTATTATAGTATAAATCGCGCGCACCGTCAAGCGTTTTTCACCGCAGCGGCTTTGTCGGGCGGAACGCGATCAGCCAGAACGTGAGCCACAGCGCCGCCACGCCCGCCAGCGAGAGCAGCGCGCGGTACAGGTAGGGATCGCCGAAGGTGAGGGCGGCAAGCACGTCAAAGCCCGTCAGGGCAAAGATGCAGGCGCCCAGCCCGAAGGCGATGAGTACGATGCAGCAGAGAATGGTGGTCAGTTTCACGCATTCAGTATGTGCGCGGGGAGCTCCTTTTATCAAAAAAGAGGGACGTCTGCCCCTTTTCAAAACAAAAAAAGCGCCGCCGCAGCATGTCGCTGCGGCGGCGCCTGTCTCTTTCAGCCTATTCCGACGGGGGCATGTCTGAAGGGGAGCCGTCCGCGGCACCCGTGTCTGCGGATGAGCCGTCCGCGGCGTCCATGTCCGAGGAAGAGGGCGCAGAGGGCGGGCATGTCCCATCCTCGGGGGGGGGTAACGCTTCTCCGCTCTTTGTTGCGGCGTGCTTCGCTGCCGCCGCCCTTGCGAATTGTTTTTTGAAGATGCTCCTGCGGAACAGGAGAATGTTGAGCGCCACAAAACATGCGCCTACGATGATACACACGATGAGCGCCGTCTGATTGCTCTCCGCCGCCCATGGTGCAAGGAACATCAGAGGGAAGCCGAACACCATGGCGGGCAGGCTCTGGTACACAAGGTTTTCGCTTGCGGGGGTGCGGTAGCTGCCGTCGATCTCGCGCAGCAGGATCATGCCCGTGCTGGCGGTGCCCGTCAGCATGCCGAAGAAGGCAAGGAACTGCTCGTGGCGGTAGTCGGGGAAAATCTTTTTGCAGACCCAGTTGACGTACAGGAAGGTGAGCACCGTGCCCGCCACTGCAAGCAGAATGAGCACGCCCCAGTAGGTGGCAAGCAGCGGCAGCTGAATGGCGGCAACGCCCGCCACGATCATCAGATCGAAGGCAAGCCCGCTGATACGGTCCATCATGTAGTTGTTGATGACGCGCTTTTTGACGACGCCCTTATCGTAGAGCTTGTTGAGGATGGCCTTTGCCGGAACGGTGAGCAGCACGCCGATGAGGAAGTTGAACCCGAACAGTGTATCGGCAAGGCTTTCGCCAAAGAGAGCGGCCAGTCCGTACATGATGCCGAAGGAGATGGCATAGATCGCCAGTACGACGGCGACCTGCACGGTCATCTTGTCCATAGAGGAGACGGCGGGAATCTCGTTTTCATCCTCGTAATCGGCGAGGGTGGAACGGCGCACCGTGGTATCAATTTTGACCTGACCCTTCCGGCGCATGACGTTGATGTAGATGACGCCGCCGATGCAGGCGACCAGAAAGCCGAGCGCGGCAACGGTCAGCCCGAAGTGGGAACCGCTCACAAAGCCATAGTCGTTCTCATACATTTTTCCGTAATTGAGCGCCTGTCCCGTGCCCTGACCGAATCCGAAGGCAAGCAGGATGCCCGCAGCGCTGATCATGCCGTCCGTGCCGATCCCCCACACGGCGATGATGGTGATGATGAGACCTGCGAACGCCTGGATGAGGTAGCCGTTGACGGTAGTCACGCCCGAATCGAAAATTTCGCCCGCGCGCTTTTTGGTAAATTTTTTCTTGGAATTGCGCATGCCCGAGGCGATAAACCCGATGCCCAGGCAGTGGTAGGTGATCATTTCCAGCATCTGCATGCCTGTCTTTGCGCCGTCCGTTCCGTCGCCGTACACGGGCAGGTTGAACAGATAGTCCCCCGCCGTGAAATAGACGACGGTGGAGATGATGAGCAGGATGATCCCCCCGAGCACGGAGACGGGAATGAGCGTCTTCTGCAAAAAGGGGATGAACCGCTTGAGGATGCTTGCCACCAGCATGCTTGCAAGCAGGGTGGCAAAGATCATGATGAACGTCCAGATGTTCAGATCGGCAAAGCTCATGTCTGTCCCTCCGTATTATTCTTGGCTGTTGTGCGTCGCTTTTGCTTCGCGCATGCCGTTGAAGGCGTGCACATATTTGACGGCGCAGAAGCGCTTGTTTCCCTTCACCTGGTAGATCTTCCCTCTGAAGTAGAAGTTGAATTTCTTTTTGCCGACGGCCGCCATCGCTTCGATCTCGCCGAGGGGGAAGGTATAGGTCTGGCGCAATCCCTCGATATAGATCGCCCGCTTATCCATGGAGACGGCGTGCCCGTCCAGAAAGATCTTGCGCTTGCACTTGACGCTGTCGATGAACTTGATATCCCCGTCTGCGAGCGACTCGCCTGCAAGCATGCGGGGCGTGAGCTGTGCGCGTTCCCAATCATACCATTCGTAAATTTTGGTAAAACCTGCAACGGGCGGGTCGATGGTGAGCTGTTCGGTGTACTGCGCCGTCATCTTGCAGCTCCTGCAGAAAAAGCGCGTGCCCTTGGAGGAGATCGTACCGATCTTTCCGCACACGGGGCACATGTACAGCGCCCGCTCGATGTACTCCGCGCGCTTTTTGCTCTTATAGCGCTCGCCCGAGTCGGCGTCCACCACGTTGAGCTCCTCTTTGATGATCGCAAACAGTTCTTCCACGGACATGTCGGCGTATTCTTCGGGATAGAGGATGCGCTTGACTCGTCCGACGTACTTCGTGCCCCTGCGCACGCTGTGCCCCCAACGGGGGTCGGTGCCATAGCCGCCGCACAGGTTGAACAACACAACGGGCACCTTTGCCGTCTTGACGAGCTTTGCGATGGCGTCTGACATCTCCCATTGCCTGCCGCTGAACGTGCGGTTTCCTTCGGGTGCAACGCCCACGGCGCCGCCCTCCTTGAGCACGCGCAGCGTGTTTTTGACGGCGGCAAGGTCGGTCATCGACTTGGATTTGGGGATGGGTGCCGCCAGATAGCGGATGAGCGGGGAAACCTTTAAATTGAACAGATCGTCCGAGGTGATGAAGTAGACGGGAAAGCGGAACGCCTTGGAGACGAAAAAGGGATCCATCGTCGCCTGGTGATTGTGCAGGATGAGGCAGGGTCCTTTTTCGATGGGCGCCTTTTCCGCCTTATAGTGGTACTTCAGCCGGAGAAATCCCGCCATGGCAAAGCGCAGAAAGGCAAACACGCGCGCATGCCGCTTTTTGACCCACAAGTTCTTTTTCTTTATTTTTTCGCTGTTCTCTTGCATATGTTTTCCGTCCGTAAAGGAAATACTCTTTTTTATCATATCAAAAAAAGCCGGGTTTGTCAATAATCTGCATTTTCCGGGCGGTGAAATCAAAAAATTTCACAAAAAAAATTCCGCCTGTGTGTGCAAGCAGTACGCGGCGCAGGCAGACGTAGGCGATTATTTTGAACTTTGAGCAAACTGTGCAAAAAAAAGAACGGCGCGATGCGCCGTTCCTTTTTCATGGACATGCTTTCCGGCGGCTCTGCGCGCCGGCGGCTACAGGATATTTTCCAGTACCAGCCTGTCGAAGGGGACCTCCTCCATAAAGTCGGAGGGGCGGAAGATGACGTGGTTGAACTTGGCGTAATTGAAGATGCTCGTCTTGAGCAGCACGGGCGTGGGCACGTCCAGCTCGTCGCAGATCTGCGCAAGATAGGTAAAAAAGTGCGAATAGGTGAACTTCTCTTCGCGTTCGTAGGTGAGTTGTCGGATGATGCGGCCCTCTTTGATGACCTTTGCCCAGATGCGGAACATGCCAACATTATACGAAAGTTTTGCAAAAAAAGCAAATATAATTTGACTTGAAAGGGACGCTCATGTATAATGATGGAAAAAATCGGTTGCGGAGGTGAGTGTATGAACAAGCTGGAACGGGAAATCCTTGCGATCCTGGAAGAGGACAGCCGTACGGACGCAGCGCAGATCGCCGTCATGCTCGGCGAGGATGAGGCGCGGGTGCGCGAGGCGGTGCGCGCCATGGAAAAGCGCGGCACCATCGTCAAATACACCGCCATCGCCAATCTGGACGAGGAAGAGGACGAGTGCGTGGAGGCGCTCATCGAGGTGAAGATCGCCCCCCGCGGCGGCTCCGGTTTTGACGGCGTTGCCGAAGAGATCGCCTGCCATGAGGAGGTCAAGACGCTCTATCTGATGAGCGGCGCCTACGACCTTCTGGTCATCGTGGAGGCGAGCTCCATCAAGTCGGTGTCGCGCTTCGTCTCGGAGTGTATCTCCACGTTCGACTGCGTGCTGTCCACCGCCACCCATTTCATTCTCAAAAAATATAAGATCGAGGGAGCGCTCACCGTGGGGCGGGATAAAAAACGGAGGCTTCCCGTACAGGCATGAGGGACTTTCTCACGCAGCGCGCAAAGGCGCTCAAACCCAGCGGGATCCGCAAGTACTTTGACATCGTGGAGCGCATGCCCGACGCCATCTCCCTCGGCGTGGGCGAGCCCGACTTCGTGACCCCGTGGGATATCCGCAGCGCGGGCATCCGCTCGCTGCAGAAAGGCTATACGTCCTATACGGGCAACCGCGGACTGGAGGAGCTGCGCGCGCTCATCTCCCGCTATCTTTCCGAGCGCTTTTGCGTTTCGTATGCGCCGGAGAACATCATCGTCACGGTGGGGGCGAGCGAGGGGATCGACCTTGCTCTGCGCACCACCTGCGAGGCGGGCGACGAGGTGCTCATGCCCGACCCCGCCTATGTCTCCTACGCGCCCATCGTCAGTCTGTGCGGCGGCGTTCCGGTGAGCGTTGCCTGCACGGCGGAGAACGGCTTCATCATCACGCCCGAGGCGCTCGAGGCGGCGGTGACCGCACGCACCAAGGCGATCATCCTGGCATATCCCAACAATCCGACGGGCGGCATCATGACGCGCGAACAGCTCGAAAAGATCGTACCCGTCATTGAAAAATACGACCTTCTTGTCATTTCCGACGAGATTTACGCAGAACTCACCTACGGCTGCGCCCACTGTTCGGTGGCGTCGCTTGCGGGCATGAAGGAGCGCACCGTGCTGCTCTCCGGCTTTTCCAAGGCGTTCGCCATGACGGGCTGGCGCATCGGCTACGTCTGCGCGCCGCCCGCGCTGGACGCCGCCATGCTCAAGGTGCACCAGTACACCATGCTGTGCGCGCCCCGCATCGCCCAGCACGCCGCCGTCGCGGCGCTTTCCGGCGGTTTTTCGGACGGGTTTGCCTCCGTCGTCCGCATGCGCGACGAGTACGACCGCCGCCGCCGTTTTCTGGTGGATGCGTTCAACGCGCTCGGGCTGACCTGCTTCGAGCCGCGCGGGGCGTTCTATGTCTTTCCCGGCGTTGCCGCAACGGGGCTGACGGGCGAGGAATTTGCCGAGCGGCTGCTGATGGAGGAGCAGGTCGCCGTGGTGCCGGGCAGCGCCTTCGGCAGCTGCGGGGGCGGGCATGTGCGCTGTTCGTACGCCACGGGCATGGACGAACTCAAGGAGGCGGCGGGCCGCATCGCCCGCTTTGTTGAAAAATTGCGGAAAAATGCGTGACGCGGGGCAAAGCGGGTTGACAAACGCCCGCAAATGACGTATAATACTATGGAAATGAGAAACCCGTGACTTCCGTTTTCCGGAAGTCACGGGCTTTTCGAAAGGCTCCCGCGCAAAAATCAGGATGGCGGGGGTCGATTTTAGGTTTCCGGGCGAATGTCCCGGAAGAAAGCGAGGGTAAGAAAAAAGATGGCAGAATTTCTCATGACGCAGCAGGGGTACGAAGAGGCGGTCAAAAAGCTCGACTATCTTCGTAAGGTCAAGCGCGAGGAGATCGTGCAGCGCATTGCCGAGGCGCGCAGCCATGGCGATCTTTCGGAGAACGCGGAGTATGACGCGGCGCGCAATGAACAGGCGTCCAACGAGCGCGCGATCGAAGAGCTGGAATTTCAGGTCAAGAACGCAAAGGTGATCGAGGAGAGTACGGACAATTCCGCCGTGCACTTCGGCTCCGTGGTCGCCGTGCACGATATGGATTTTGACGAGGACGTCGTTTACACCATCATGGGCACGACCGAGGCGGATCCCATGAAAAATATCATCTCCAACGAATCCCCCGTGGGCGCGGCGCTCATGGGCAAGAAGGTGGGCGAGGTTGCCACGGTGCAGGCGCCCAACGGCGAATATAAGCTGAAGATCCTGAAGATCGACTGACCGA
>CAJFNH010000048.1 GCA_904394195.1 Candidatus Gallimonas caecicola | reverse complement strand
CAGGAGCAGTTCGAAGAGGTCTACAACGGCGCGGCGGAAGCGCGCGTCGAGACCATCCGCGACTGGGCGCAGAACGACAACAGCTCGGCGAGCGTCATCAACGGCGGCGATACGCAGATGACTTCCGACGTCGACAAGGTGCACGAGCTCTTTCTGGAGGAGCTCAACTCCGACTGGACGACGGCAATGAACGTGGAGATGACGGAGTACGAAAAGTACGATTTCCGCGGCAATTACGAGGTGTTCCTGTATAACTACGGGCAGATCACCGTGCGTTCCATCCGCGACAGCGCTACCGGCAACGTGACCTATGAAGTGACGCGCAACTACGACCAGAACATGGCGACCGATCAGGAGACGCTCGTCAACTACATCTATAATGTCATGCTGGGCGGCAGGCAGTCGGCTACGCAGAGCTACCGTGACAACCTGGTGGATATCATCTACTACTATGCCACGGCGCAGACCTTCCGTTCCTACCTCGTCTCGGACGAAATCCTCAAGGATTTCGACGAGGACGGCGACGGCATTGCCGACCTGAACATCACCTCCGTTTCGGGCATCACGACGGAGCGCAACACGCGCATCCCCGTGAGCTACAACTCCGCCGGCGACGTGACGGAATGGAAAGAGCTCGGCAAGGAGCTGGACATTCTGAAGATCCGCATCAACGGCGAGGACCCCAAGGCCATCCAGAACTTCTCCGTCACGGTCGCGCCCCTGCACTACTATTCGCCCATTGCCAAACAGTTCAACTACGGCCCCGACGTGGATCCGGCTGACTACAACTTCGGCGTCTCCTGGTCCAATGCGGACTTCATGAACGAAGTGCGCGCCATCCAGGTGCCCCTGGGCGCAGGGCCCTACCGCGCCACGCGCGACGGCGGCTCCTCCGCAACGGAGAAGATCGCCAAGAGCGACTTCTACAGCGACAATATCGTCTACTTCGAACGCAACGATAACTTCCTTCTGGGCGCGCCCAAGATCCGCTTCCTGCGCTATCAGGTCGTTTCGCAGTCGCTGCTCTACGATGCCATCAATTCGGGCACCGTGCACTACGGTTCGCCCACGGCAAGCAGCGATACGATGGGCAGACTGGAAGGGGAGGACGCCGAAACGCTCGACTACCGCATCACCGATAACCTCGGCTACGGCTATATCGGCATCAACGCCTCCTTCGTGCCAGACATCGATATCCGCAAGGCGATCATGACCACCTTCAACACCAACCCCGTGCTCGACTACTACGGCGGCGGCACGCTTGCCTCCATCCTCTACAGGCCCATGTCCACGGTGCTGGTCGCCTATCAGGAGGCGGACGAGAAGGGAAATATGCACGACGTCACCTACTATCCTTCGGACGCCGAGGCGTATTATCCTTACGACCCCACCGGCTCCCTCGCGCTTGCCTTTGCGCGCCGCGCAGGCTATACGGAGACGAATAAGGACGCCTTGCTCGTCAACAGCGAGGGCGAAACGCTGCACTACACCTTTACCGTCGCGGGCGACTCCGTCGACCACCCCGCCTACAACACCCTCGTGCAGTCGGCGCGAATCCTCAACAGTGTCGGTTTCGATATCACGGTGACGACGGACTCCACCGCGCTCTCCAAGCTGGCAAGCGGTCAACTCGAGGTGTGGGCGGCTGCGTGGAGCTCCTCCTCCGACCCCGACATGTATCAGGTCTATCACATGGATTCGACGGCGACGAGTATCCTCAACTGGGGCTTCCCTTCCATCGAGCGCCAGACGGACGACTACGACGCAGACCTTGAAAAGGATTTGCTCGAAGCGCTCGCCGCGAAGATCGAAGAGGGCCGCGAGACGACGGATCCGCATCTGCGCCGCAACGCCTACTCCGTTTCCACAACGGATAAGCTGTACACGATCACCGATTCCGCTCCGGGCTCGACGGAGTTGCACGACGTCACCATCACGGAGAACAACATCAGCGCCAACATGGAGGGCCTGTGCGCGCTCGACCTGGTCATGGAACTTGCAGTCGAGTTCCCGCTCTATCAGAGAAGCGCGCTCTATGTGTTCGCCAACGGCCTGTTCGACGAGGCGACGCTCGCACTCTTCGATGAGTCCACGGCGTTCCAGAGCCCGCTTTCCAAGATCTGGCTGGTCAGCTACGCGCAAGAAGAAGCGTAAGGCAATTTCAGCCTTGCACACCGGAGAGAATATCTATGGTAAAATACATTATCAAGCGCGTGCTGTACTCCGCGCTCATCCTGCTCATCGTGTCCATGCTGCTCTACCTGCTTATCAGGCTGCTGCCCATGGATTACGTTGAACAGAAGTTCCTCTCGCAGTCGCTGCAGGGGACGATCAGCGCGGAAGAACTGTACCGCATCCGCGCCCTCTACGGATTGGAGGACAGCTCCTTCCTGGGCATCTGCCGCGGCTACTGGAACTGGCTCACCTCCGTTTTTCACGGCGATCTGGGCACCTCTTTCCTGTATAACGAGCCCGTGACGGATGTCATCGCCGAGCACATGTGGATCTCTTTCGGCATCGCGCTTGCGGCGTTCGTGCTGCAATATGTCATTTCCATTCCGCTCGGTATCAAGGCGGCGACCCGGCAGTACGGCGCGGTGGACTATACGACCACGGTGCTGGCGATGATCGGCATCTCCTTCCCGTCCTTCTTCATCGCCATCCTGCTCATCAAGGTGTTTGCGGTCGACCTGGGCTGGTTCCCCGTGAACGGGCTGCTGGACGTCACGGTGGACTGGTCGAACAACCCGTGGGGGCGCTTCGGCAACATGCTTTGGCACATCGTGCTGCCCATGGTCGCCATCACCATCGTCTCCATCGGCGGGCTCATGCGCCACACGCGCACCAACACGCTGGAGGTGCTCAACCAGGACTATATCCGCACGGCGCGCGCCAAGGGACTCTCCGAACGCACCGTCATCTATAAGCATGTGTTCCGCAACACCATGGTGCCCATCGTCACGATGATGGCGGGCGTCATCCCCAGCTTGTTCGGCGGTATGATGATCCTGGAGCAGGTGTTCGCGCTGCCCGGCATTGGTCAGATCGCGTACCGCGCCCTCAGCCAGGGCGATATCCCCTTCATCATGGGCTACAACATGTTCATCGCGGTGCTCACGGTCATCGGCACGCTGCTCTCCGATATCACTTACATGCTCGTTGACCCGCGCATCAAGATCACCAAATAAGGAGGACTCTTCCGTGGAAGAAATCACAAAAGACATCATTCCCGAAAGGGCTCCCGACCAGCCCGAACTCCCCGAACAGGAGCCGGAGACGCCCGAAGAGGCGCGCGAATCCATTGCGGATAAAACGCGTATCATCTCGCCCGCCCGTCTGGTCGTCAAGCGCTTTTTCCGCTCCAAGCTCTCCATCATCGGGCTGTGTATGTTCATATTCCTGCTCATCTTCTCCTTCCTGGGGCCGCTCTTTGTGCCCTGGGGAGAATCGGAGTCGGATGACTCGGGCGGCGAGACGATGTACACCATCATCTCCATCGAGACCAAGATCAACGGCGAAGATGTCATCGTTTATTCGGTGGAGGAGTACACACCCGAACTGAACATTCACGCCGACCCCTTTACTTACAGTCATGAAGGGGAAAATTCCCGTCTGCATGTGTTCGGTACCGACGAGAACGGGCGCGATATCTTCGTGCGCCTGATGTACGGCGGCAGGCTTTCGCTCATGTTGAGTTTCCTCGTCGTTATCATTTACACCGTCATCGGCATTATTCTGGGCGGGCTTGCCGGGTACTTCGGCAAGTGGGTGGACATGATCATCATGCGCATCGTGGATATCCTGAACTGTATCCCCAGCCTTCCCATCCTGCTCATCGTGGGCGCCATATACGACGGTATCGACGGCGACCCGTCGCTGCGCATCTACTTCATGCTGGGCATCCTGTCGCTGTTGAGCTGGACGGGCGTTGCAAGGCTGGTGCGCGGTCAGATCCTGTTCCTGCGCGAGCAGGAGTATATCGTGGCGGCAGAGGCGTTGGGCATGGGACCCATGCGCAAGATCTTCCATCACCTCATTCCCAACGTCATGCCGCAGCTCATCGTGTCCATGACGCTCGGGCTTGGCTCCATCATTCTGTACGAGGCTACGCTCTCCTTCCTGGGTCTGGGCGTCGCGCCCGATATGGCGTCGTGGGGGCAGATGGTGCAACGCGCCACCCAGAATACCGACATTTTGAGCTACTACGTCATGGATTGGCTGCCTGCCGGTATCATGATCATCCTCGCCGTGTTGTCTTTCAACTTTATCGGCGACGGCCTTCGAGACGCGCTCGATCCCAAGATGAAGAGGTAAGGCTATGGCGGACGAACAAAGAGAGAAGAAAAAATTCGGTGAACGCGTGAAGCAATGGCATGCCCGCGTCACGCATAAGGACGATCCGCACTATATTTCCGGCAAGGAGGCGCGCCGCATCGCGCGCGAGAATTTCCGCATCACCCGCGATTACGAAAAGAAGAAGCGCCGCCATGTCGACGAATCGGAGTATCTCTCCGAGATGAAAAATCCCGAAAATATTCTTGAGATCGACGATCTGCGCACCTACTTTTTCACGGACGCGGGCGTTGCCAAGTCGGTGGACGGCGTGTCCTTCGAAGTGCCCAAGAGCTCGGTCGTCGGCGTCGTCGGCGAGTCGGGCTGCGGCAAGTCAGTCACGTCGCTCTCCGTCATGCAGCTCGTGCAGGCGCCGCAGGGGCAGATCGTGGGCGGCTCCATCCGTTTCGCTTCGCAGGACTATCAGCGCGACGAGGCGGGCAAACCCATTCCCATCTGGGTATATGAGGAGGCGGGCGCGCAGGCACAGCGCACCGAGCCCGTGCTCGACAAAAAGGGCGAGCCGGTGACCGATAAGAAGACGGGTACCCCCCTGGTGCGTCTGACGGGCGCAACGTTCACGGTGGCGGAAGGGGAAAAGGTGGTCTGCATCGAGCCCGCAACGGACAAAAAGGGCAGGCCTGTGACCGATAAGGACGGCAAGACGCAGCTCTACCGCCTGGTGCAGGCGAAAGACGGCAACGGCTTTCCCGCCTTTGAGATGGTGGACAAGGTGTACGACATCGCCAAGATGCCCACGAGCGCCATGCAGCGCATCCGCGGCAAGGAGATCTCCATGATCTTCCAGGAGCCGATGACCAGCCTCAACCCGCTCTTCACCATCGGCAATCAGCTGGACGAGGTCGTGCTCCTGCACACGCCGGGCGCCGATAAGGAGCTCGCCAAAAACCGCTCCATCGAGATGCTCCAGCTCGTCGGCATCGCCATGCCGGAGAACGTGTACAACTGCTATCCCCATGAGCTCTCGGGCGGCATGCGCCAGCGCGTGATGATCGCCATGGCGCTCGCCTGCAACCCCAAGCTCATCATTGCGGACGAGCCGACCACCGCGCTCGACGTCACCATTCAGGCGCAGGTGCTCGATCTTCTTAAGGAGATCAAGGATAAGATCAACGGCTCCATCATGCTCATCACGCACGACCTGGGCGTCATTGCGGGCATGGCGGACTACGTTGTCGTCATGTATGCGGGCCGCATCATCGAAAAGGGCACGGTGGAGGATATCTTCGACCGTCCCATGCACCCCTACACCATCGGCCTGCAGAAGAGCAAGCCCGTCATCAACAAGGATGTCGACACGCTCTACAGCATCCACGGACAGGTGCCCAACCCCATCGATATGCCCGACTATTGTTATTTCAAAGACCGCTGCGACGACTGCATCGCGCGCTGCGACGGCGAGTATCCGCCCCTTGTGCAGGTCTCGCCCACGCATTTCGTGGCATGCTACCGCGCGCAGGAGAACAAGGAGGGGAAGGCATGAGCGAAAAACAGGAACATGCCGTGCAGGACGAGTTCGAGCACGATCCCGCGAATATTCTCGAAGTCAGAGACCTCAAAAAGCACTTCCTCATCCGCAAGGAATGGAAGCTGGTCTCCGAGTGCGTTCCCCTGGAGAGCGCCGAGGGCGAGGAGCCCCTTGTGGACGGCAACGGCGTGCCGCTCATGAAGACGCGCCGCAAGCTCGAATACGTCAAAACATACACCAAGGCGGTGGACGGCGTCTCCTTTGACGTGCGCCGCGGCCAGACGCTGGGCATCGTGGGCGAGTCGGGCTGCGGTAAGTCTACGATGGGCAGAAGCATCCTGCGCCTGCACGATATCACGGCGGGCAGGGTGTACTTCGAGGGCAAGGATATCACAAGGATCAAGGGAAAGGAAATGCGCGCGCTGCGTCCGCAGATGCAGATCGTCTTTCAGGACCCTTACTCCAGCCTTCCGCCCCGTATGCCCGTCGGCGAGATCATCGGCGAGGCGGTCAAAGTGCACGGCATCGTGCCGCGCACGGAGTACCGCGACTATGTCATCTCCGTCATGCGCAAGTGCGGTCTGCAGGATTTCTATTTCGACCGCTACCCGCACGAATTCTCGGGCGGTCAGCGCCAGCGTATCTGCATTGCGCGTGCGCTTGCGCTCAATCCCAAGTTTGTGGTCTGCGACGAGCCCGTTTCGGCGCTCGACGTGTCCATCCAGGCGCAGATCGTCAACCTTCTGAAGGAACTGCAGGACAATCTCAACCTGACTTATCTGTTCATCTCGCACGACCTGTCCGTCGTTCAGCACATTTCGGACAGGGTGGGCGTCATGTATCTGGGCAACTTTGTGGAGATGGGGGATAAAAAGGACATCTTCTCCAACCCCATGCACCCCTACACGCAGGCGCTTTTTTCCGCCGTGCCAGTGCCCGACCCGCACTATCAGGTCAAGCGCATCATTCTGCAGGGCGATATTCCCAGCCCCGCCAATCCGCCCAGGGGCTGCAAGTTCCATACGCGCTGCGCGCACTGTATGGATATCTGCAAGGAGGTCGCGCCCAAGTTCATCGACTACGGCAACGGCCATCTGTGCGCCTGCCATCTGTACTCGCAGGAGACCCCGAACAATGAAGCGTAAAAAAGAGCTCCCCGCATGGGACGACGGCAGAACGGTTGCCAATATGAACGTAGAAGGCATGCCGTGGTACCGCCCCGACAGCGGGAAGGAAGTCAAGGAAGAGGATAAGCCGACGCGCAAAGAACGGCGCGCCATGATCCGCGCAGGGTATCTTGCATACCTGCCGCGCATCCTTGCCATCATATTCGGCTTCGGCATCACCATCCTGCTCCTCTGGCTCTGGCTGAACGGCTGGCAATTTTAAACGCAAAAAAACTCCGCTGCACAAGCGGAGTTTTTTCATCTGAAGTTTCGTCTGCAACATTGATCGCTTTTGCTACCGCCATTCGGCTTCGCAAAGAGCAGGAGCTCGTCTCCATAAGCGTCCCCTGATACGTTTTATCGATCAGGATTTCGCAGGGAAGAATCATGAGGGGGATGGGCGCGCGGGAAGGCGTGCCGTCATTTCCCGACGCCGTGTTACTGCGCCAAAGAAGGCAGAAAAAGTGCCGTATTCTGTCGACCGCAACATTTTTCCCTTTCCAAAAGAAACCATGATTTCCGCCTTGAAAAAGGTGCGATTTGAGTCCTGCCTCTTTTTCCGGAGAAAGGGAAAAGAAAATCCGCACAAAAAGCTGACCCCCGCGCAACCGCACGGGGGAATTATATTCGTGATTGAGTTGTGTTCGGGCAGAGAACTCCCTGCGCGCCCCGCCTCGCTTGCCGCAGATTCCGGCAGATCCCTGCCTGTCTGCGCTCGGATACCACCGGTTGTATCTTCCCGCAGACCTGCCGACTTCCTTCCCGCCCGAGCGCTACCGCGGAGTCACACTCTTGCGTTGGGTCGTCAGGATCTGTTGCTCCTTCCTCAACGGTTTGTCCGGCGAGGGGAGAGATTCTCGGCTTCCGCTCCTGTATATCTGGGCCCATAGCCCGTCGCGGAGGTCACTGCCTGCCGCGTGTTTTTGTCAAAGCCGATTTAATTCTCTGCCCTCCGGCTGGAATTGTACATTGGTCTGTCCTCCTTCTACGAAATCTTCAATCCCTGGGAAATGAACCTGAACATTGCTTGCAACACCTCCCTGTATTGAATTTTTCGGAGACATTCCTTCCTTCGCCTTGTCTCCCTGTGATGGGCGAACGTTCCTGTCCGCCGTTCTTCGCTGTGCCCGTGGGCAGTTACCTGTTCATCGGACCGTCCTACCTTCTGTTTGTCAATAACATTTCATGAAAGTTATTTTCTTTTTGTACCTTTATTATACCATGGATTTTCCGT
>CAJFNH010000047.1 GCA_904394195.1 Candidatus Gallimonas caecicola | reverse complement strand
AAGCAGTTGCTTCCGGGCGCCGCCCCTTTTTTGATGCAACGGGCATTATTTTTATGATACGTTGCGTATTTTATGCGTTGAATTGTGCGCTCGTGAGCGTATAAGTGAGCGTGCCGAGCGAGTAGAGCACGGGCACTTCCATGCGCAGCAGCGCGCTGCGGTAGGTGTTGTTGTTCGCGTCCGTCACGCCGGCGTAGGTCAGCCGCTGCGGCTCTCCCGGATTGGTGCCGCTGTAGCCGATGGAGAAGGTATAGACGGTGATCTCGCGCTCCGCGCTCTCTCCGTTGAGGTCGAACGTAAACCGTTCGGTGGAGGAGGCGGGCGTCTCCGTCATCGTCACCGTCTCCACTGCGCGTTTGGCGGGATTGACGGAGCGGAAGGTCGCCGTCGACGACATGCTCACGCCGCGCAGGGCAAACAAGATCTCCTCGTTGTCAAGGTACGTCCCGCTGCCCGTCAGCTCCAGCGCCGTACTGCGCGGCTCCGTTTCGGGCTGCGTATAGACCACCTCGATCTGCGCGTTGGCGCAGGCCGCGTCGTACGTCGTCGTATAAGTGTATTCGTAGGTGATATAGGAGCTGTCCAGCGAGGAGGGCGTCTCCGAAGCGGGCGTGTGCGAGAGCACCGTCTTTGCGCTGCACACGGGCTGCAGCGAGCGGTCCACGCTGCGGAACCATACGTCGGAGGTCACGCGGTCCTCAAAGGTGTCCGACGATTCTCCGTTCACGGTGAAGGTGACGGGCATGTTGAGCTCGGTGTGCAGATGGTAGCACGTCTCCGTGCTGCCGTCCGCAAGTTGGGTGAGCTCGGCCGTCAGTCTGGTCGTGTAGCTTCCCTCCCCGTAGGAAAGGAAGGTGTTCGCCTCCGAAGGTGCAAAGGAGACGGAATAGGTGAGCGATTCATCGGCGCTGGAAATGGGGGTGTCGCCCGTGCGCAGGAACCAGTTTGCCGAAAATGCAAGGCTGGGGGTGCCGCCCGTGCACGCCGTCAGGGCAAACAGCGGCGCCGCAAGCGCAAGACAGGCAAGATTTCTCTTTTTCATGATCAACTCCGCAGGGAAAGTCTTTCGCCCATTATAGCATATTTTTTTTTGTTTGTAAAAAATAATCGCCGAAATTAGAGGAAATTTTCATGAAAAGTATGCTATAATAAAAAAAATCATGTCGGGAGGAAGGAGCATGACGCAACTCATCGGCGCGCCCACGTTGGACGACGCCCTCGCGGCGCTCTCGCAGCGCGTCTCCTTTTTTGAAGATCGCGGGGAAAAGACGCTCGTGTTCTGCGAGGACAGCCTGACGCTGCTTGCCGAGCGTGCCGTGCTCGCCTGCCGCAGCGCGACGTTCCTGACGGACGTCACCACCTTTGCGCGCTATCTTTCCGGGAGCGGGAAGGTGCTCTCCAAACAGGGGTCCGTTGCGGCGGTCTCCGCCATCCTCACGCGCAGCGCGGGCGAGCTGACCTGTTTTTCGGCGAATGCCGCCCAGGCGGTGTATGAGACGCTCGCCCAGCTCGCCGCCTCCCGCGTGGGCAGCGAAGAACTGCGCGAAGGCGCGCGCAAAACGGAGGGGATGCTGCGTGCAAAGCTCACCGATCTTGCGCTCATTCTGGAACGATACAGGGCGTTTCTGCAGGAAAAGGGATTGCTGGATGAGAGCGGCTATCTTGCCCTGCTGCCCGGAAAGCTCGCCGCGGGCGGACTGGAAGGCGTCAACGTCATCTTTTTCGGCTTCACGTCCTTTACAAAACAGGCGGCGGAGGGTATCCGCGCCGCCGCGCGCTGCGCAAGGAGCCTGACGGGCATCTTCCCCGCCGGCAAAGAGCCCTATTATACCAACGAGAGCGCACGCGTCTTTCGCGCCGTGTGCGAGGAGGAAGGGCAGGTGCGCGTGCAGATGGCGGAAAGCTCGCTTGCGGGCGATGCCGAGCGGCTGCGCCGCGAAATTTTCTCGCCCGAAGCATACCTCATCGAGCCCGTGCAGGCGGAGCGCGTGCACATCTTCCGGGCGCAGGACGAGGCGGAGGAGGCGCGCGTCGTCTGCTCCCTCATCCGGCGCTGCCTTGAGGGGGGGCTGCGCCTGAAGGATATCGCGGTGCTCGTGCCCGGCACAGACGGATTTTCCGCCTTTGAAAAGGCGTTCGCCGCCTATCAGATCCCCTATTTTGCCGACGTCAAGCGCCCCTTCTCCCGCCATCCCTTCTGTGCGTTCGTGCTCGCCGTGCTGCGCGCGGCGGCGGACGGCGGCGTGCCCGCCTCGGTGGATGCCGTGGCGGCGAACGTCTGCTTCGGCGACGGGGATGTCTATCGCAACTATCTTGCCAAATACGGCAGCTGGCGGGGCGCCTGGCGGCGCGAGATCCGCACGGACGCGCACGGCTTCGAGCGGGACGTTGCTGCGCTGCAGGCGTGCCGCGCGCGCATGAAGGAGGCGATCGGGTGTTTTCCGCGCAGCGCCAAGGGGAGCGTGTTCACGCAGGGCGTGCGCAAATTGCGC
The DNA here is from genome assembly GCA_904394195.1 of Candidatus Gallimonas caecicola. Classification (GTDB taxonomy): domain Bacteria; phylum Bacillota; class Clostridia; order Christensenellales; family Borkfalkiaceae; genus Gallimonas; species Gallimonas caecicola. Next base: position 5,738 of record CAJFNH010000047.1, on the reverse strand, counting down.
GAACTTTTTGCGGCGGACAAGGTCGCCGAAGAGCTTGCCGCACACTTTACGGGGGCGGAGCGCGACTTTCTCTCGCTTGCGCGCCTGGAAGAACTGCTTGCCGAAACGGAGCTGGTTGCCGGCGAGCGCACGTTTACCGCACGCGAGTTTTCCGCCATGTTCGCGGGCGCTGCGGATGCGCTCAAATCGGCGATGATCCCCGTGCTCTCCGACGCCGTGTTTCTGGGCAATGCCACAACGAGCCGTTTTGCGCGCGTCAAGGTGCTGTTCGTGACGGGCGCGACGGACGCGCTTCCTTCCGCGGGCGAGGATACCGCGGTCATCACGGACGGCGAAATGGGCAGGCTGGGCGCGCAGGGGGTGGATATCCAGCCCGCCATCGCGGTTGTCAACGCACGCGCGCGGGAGAGTCTTGCCCTCAACGTGTGCGCCTTTTCGCAGGCGCTCTACGTCAGCTGTCCGCTGCGCTCGGGGGGGAAGGAGGCGATCGCGGGCGAGCTGTACGCCTCCTGCAGCGGGCTCTTCCGCTCCGCGCCCATGCCCGCGCTCTTTCCCTATAACTGTTCGGAGCGCGTGCCCGCGCTCCTGGAGCTTCTGCGCGAGCGCGCCGACTTCGAAGAGGGCAGAACGCAGGACGGGCGCATGTTCTCTTCCGTATGGGCGGCGCTCGAGACGCGCGGCGAAGGGGAGACGCTGCGCGCACTGACCGAAAACGGGGAAAAACAGCCCGTTCCCGAGATGGCGCAGATCATACGCGAGGGCGATTTTTCGCCCACGATGCTGGAAAAATATTTCCAATGCCCCTATGCGGGCTTTATGCAGAACGTGCTGCGGCTGAAGGAGCGCGAGGAGGGCACGGTGCTCGTGGCGGACGCGGGCGATTTCGTACATACCGTGCTCGGGCGCATCGCGCCCATGCTCAATGACGCCGCGGACGAGGCCGCCTGCCGCGACCTTGCCCTTCAGGCGGGCAGGCAGCTGCTCTCCGAGGCGCGCTTTTCCGCCCTGTCGGACAGCGACGCGGGCAGGTATGCGGGCGAGAGCCTGCTTGCCGAAAGCGCCGCCGTGGCTGCGGCGGCATACCGCCGGCTGCGCAGTTCTGCCTTCCGTGTGGAAGCGGGCGAGCAGGTGGTGAACTTGCCCGCGCTCGGCCTGCGCGGCAAGGCGGACCGTGTGGACAGGGCGGGGGAGTATGTGCGCGTCATCGACTACAAGACGGGCTCCTTCGATGCAAAGCCCGTCGACTATTACACGGGCAGGAGTCTGCAGCTCGAGCTCTACCTGCTTGCCGTCTCGGCGCAGGGCAGGCCTGCGGGGGCGTTTTACTTTCCCGCCGACGACAAATTCGTATCCCCGGGCAAGCAGAAGTTCCGCATGGAGGGGTTTTATTGCAGCGATGACGAGGTGGCGGGGCTGCTCGATCGCGGCATGCCCAGGACGAGCGAACTGTACGTCAACAGCCGCGACCGCGGGCTGGGCGCACAGGACTTTTCCCGCTTTCTCAACTATGCCGTGCTCGTTTCGCAGCGCGCGCAGCAGGAGATGCGCGCGGGGAACATCGCGCCATCGCCCTATGTGGATGGTTGCACCTACTGCGCTTTCCGCGGCGCGTGCGGCTTTGTGGGCGCGGAGCGCAGCGAGCCTGCGCTCACCTGCGCGGACATCGCGGCGATCGCCGCAAAGGAGGAGGAAGCATGAGCGTGACGCTGACGCCCGAACAAAGGGCCGCCATCGGGGCGCGCGGCAGGGTCATCGTCTCCGCCTCGGCGGGCAGCGGCAAGACCTTTGTGATGATCGAACGGCTGGTCGAACTCATCCTGGCGGGGGAGGACGTGCGCCGCATCCTTGCCGTCACCTTCACCAACAAGGCGGCGGCGCAGATGCGCGAGCGGCTGCGCAACGCCCTTCTGAAGGGCATCGCGGCGCATACGGGCGCCGAGCGCGAGCGCCTGAAGGATCAGCTCGCCGCCCTTCCGCTCGCCGAGATCAGCACCATCCACGCCTTTTGCGGCAGGCTGGTGCGCGCCTACTTCTATGCGGCGGGCGTCGACCCTGCCTTCCGCATTGCGGGCGACGAGGAGGCGGAGGGCACCGAATTGCGCGCGCGGGCGCTGGACGCCGCCTTCGAGGAGATGTACGCCGACCGCGAGGGCAACGCCGCCCTGCTCGCCGTGTTCTGCCGCCGCGGCAAGGACGCGGCTCTGCGCAAGACGGTCAAGGATCTGCACAAGAAGGTGCGCATGCTCGCCGACTATGAGGAGCGCCTTGCCGGTATGGGCATCGCCGATCGCTTTGACGAGGCGTGTGCGTGCATCGCGGACGAATGCCGCCTGCGATTGCGGCTCGCGTGTGCGGACATGGAGGAGGCGGAGGGCGCCGTTGCCGCGCTGGGGGACAAGATGTTGTCCTTCGTACATGAATTGCTCGCGCGCATGCACGCGCTCGCGCAGGAGGGGGACCTGTACGCCATGAAGGCGCGGGCGGAAGGTTTTGAAAAACTTCGCAAACGTCCCTCCGTGAGCGATCCGACTGCGGACGAGAAGGCGCTCATAGACTTCATCGGCAGCACGCGCTCGGTATTCAAAGGCGTGTGCGATACGCTGGACGGTCTGGCGGCGCGCGAGGAGGAAGAAGCTGCGTGCCGCGCCGCCGCGCAGATCTGCGCGGCGTTGGGCAGACTGGTGCTCGCCTTCGACAGGGCGTATGCGCGCGAGAAAGCGGAGGCGGGCGTGCTCGACTATGACGACCTGGAGCACTTTGCGCTGCGCCTTTTGAATGACGAAAGGGTGCGCGCCGACCTTGCAGACAAGTACCGCGCCGTATTCGTGGACGAATATCAGGATGTCAACCCCGTGCAGGAGGCCATCCTCTCGCGCGTGTGCGGGGAGGAGATCTTTCTGGTGGGGGACGCCAAACAGGCAATCTACGGCTTCCGCGGCAGCCGTTCGGAGTACTTCGAAGAAAAGGAGCGCTCGCTGCCCGTATCGCTGCGTCTGACCACCAATTTCCGCTCCGCGCCCGCCGTGCTCGATGCCGTCGACCGCGTGTTCGCCCGTCTCCTGCCCGGGTATGTGCGCATGCGCAAGAGCGAGCGCTACAAGGAATATGAAGGGCAGGTGTGCTTTCATCTTCTGCCCGCGCGCAAGCAGGAAAAGGCGCCGCCGGACAAGATCTATTCGGTGCTCGAACACACGGGCGTGCAGCGCACGGACGCGCTGGGCGAGCGGGTGGCGCGCCTGGTGGAGGAAGAACTGGGCAAGACGTGGTACGACGTGGACGGCGAGCGGGAGCGGCGCGTCACGTTCGGCGATATCGCCGTGCTCACCCGCAGGAAGGAGCATGAGGCGCAGTCTGTTGCCGCGGCGCTCGCGGAGCACGGCATCCCCGTCACCACCACCGCCGAAGTCAACGTGTGCGAGTTTTTCGAGGCGCACCTGCTGCTCGACTGGCTCGCGTTCCTGGACGATCCCGAACAGGACGCGCCCTTTGTCACGGCGCTGCTCTCCGCCGCGGGCGGGATGACGGAGTCCGAACTTGCGCAGGTGCGCCTTGCGCCCGAGGGAAAGGGGAATACCTTTTACAGGGCGTGCGCCGCCTTTTGCACGGCGCATCCCTCCTCGCCCGTCGCCAAAAAACTTGCGGAGTTCGAAAAACTGGCGCAGGAGCTGCGCGTCCATACCCGCGTGCGCACGGCGGCGCAGGTGATGAACGAGCTGCTCGCGTTGGGGCTGGAGGCGCAGATCGCCGCAAAACCGGGCGGCAGTGCGCGGCTCGCCCGCGTGCGGCGGCTGATCGCAGAGGGGGAGGAGGTGAGCGTCAGCGCTCTGCTCGCCCGCCTGCGTGCGACCGGTTTCCGGCTCAATTATTCGGAGAGCGGCGGGGAGGACGCCGTCAAGGTCATCACCATGCACGCTTCAAAGGGGCTGGAGTACCCCGTCGTCATCCTCGCGGGCGCAGACGTACAATTCAGTTACGAACACGAGAAGGACGACGTGCTCTGGACGGAGAAGTTCCTCGCCGCGCCCAAGGCGTACGATATGGAAAACAAGGTGAGCCGCACCACTCTTGTGCGGCGCGCCTCCTCCCTCGTCTCCCTCGCCGAGGAGCGCAAGCAGGCGAAAAATCTGCTCTATGTGGGCATGACGCGCGCCAAGTACCGCCTGCACATCATCTTCGACGAGCGCACGAACGGCGCGCGTCACCCCGAGCTCGCCATGAGAAGCGCCGAATTTTTCGACTTCGACGCCTTTGCCGACCTGTTCGTGCCTGACGAAGGGGAAACACCCTCCGCTCCGCTCCGGCGCGCCCTGGTCTACGAGCCGGACGCGGCGCTGCGCGACGAGGTGCTGCGCGTCTATCGCGCGCCCTACGCCTTCGAAGGGAGCACCCGCCTGCGCGTGAAGAGTTCGGCGACCGACCTTCTGCGCGCACAGAAGGGCAGACTTCTTCCAAAAACGACCGCAGGTATGAGTTTTCTGGACGAAGATGAGCCCTTTGACGGCGAGACGAGCATCGAAGCGGGCATCGCCCACCACATCTTTTTGCAGCATGTGCGCTACGGCGCCGACGCGGGGGAGGAGCTTGAACGCATGCTGCGCGAGGGCGTGCTGACGCAGCAGCAGGCGGCGCTGCTCGACAAGGGGGCGCTCGGGCAGATCCTTGCCATTCCCTGTCTTGCGGAGTTGGGGCGCAAAAAAGTGCTGCGCGAGCAGACCTTTCTGATGCGGCTGCCCGCCTCGCAGATGACGCCGGGCGCACCCGACGACGAGGTCATCTTCCAGGGCGCCATCGACCTGTTGGTGCCTGGCGAGGGGAGCTGCGAGGTCATCGACTACAAGTATTCGGTACTCCCCGACGGGGCGCTCGCGCAAAAGTACGCGGTGCAGATCTCGCTCTACAAAAAGGCGGCGGCGCGCGTTCTGGGACTGGAGGAGAGCGCCGTGCGCGCCCGCATCGTCAACATTGCCCGCTGCCGCGAGATCGTCATGTGAGCATATTTTCCCTTTTTCGGCGTTTTGTCATGTATTTTTTGCGCCCGACCGGGCTATTCTTGAACGGAGGTCATCGATATGGAAATTTTCAGACAGCTCATCGCCGCGCTTTCGGGTACGCCCGCCTGGGTACCGCTCTTGCTCGTACCCGCGCTCACCGTGCTTTCAGCGCTGCTCTTCACCCTTCTGGGCGGCAGAAGGGCATATCCCTATCCGGCAACGGCGCTGGGCGCGGCGGGCAGCGTGCTTTTGTGCTGTATCCTTCTGCAACAGGAGGGCGCCGCGCAGGCGCTCGTGTGGATGTTCGTGTATGCGGGGCTGTATGCGGCGCTCGCTTCCCTTTTGCGGCTGCTCTTTTTCCTGCCCCGTCCCCGCCGTTCGTCCAAAAGGACGCCGCGCGACGAGCGCATCTATGAGCGCTTCCGCGGCGAGCCGCTCACGTCCGCCATGCCCCGCGCGGCACAGCCTTCGCCCGAAAAGGTCTGCTGCTATGAGGAAGCCCCCGCGCTTTCGGAGCCGCCCGAGCTCTCGCACGCGCTCTCTCTGCTCGAAAAACTGCGCAAAGAAAAGCTGACCGCTTCGGACAGGCTGGAGGCGGACGTCCTTGCGCGCAGCGTCGGCGCGCTGAAGGGGCGCGCACTCACCGAGGAGGAAAAGGGCACGCTCAACGACTGCCTTGCTTCCGTGCTCAAGCTGACGGCAAAATACAAATTATAAAGGTTTCCGTGCGGCGCGCCCTGCATAAAT
>CAJFNH010000046.1 GCA_904394195.1 Candidatus Gallimonas caecicola | reverse complement strand
GTGGTACAATCAATCCATGGACGCCGCTATCATTGAACAACTTACGGCTCTCACACAGGAAGAACGCGACATCCTGCGCGGACAAAGCGTACGGCTGGACGATTACTCCAGTTCCGCGCGCTTCATCGTCAACAGCGCCAGGTTTCTGGAGGGAAGAGAACTCGACCTCCGCCCGCACACCCGGTTTGTGGATTTTCCCGAGCACGGACACGACTACATGGAATTCATGTACGTCTACGCAGGGCGTATCTCGCACGTCATCGGAAAAGAGACGCTCACGCTGGAACAGGGCGATATCCTCTTTCTCAACCGCCACGCGCGTCACTCCATCAAGCGGGCAGGGAAGGAGGACATCGGCATCAACTTCATCCTCTCCAATCCCTTTCTGCAGGCGATCTTTCCGCAGGTGGAAAACAATCCCGTGATGAGCGAATTTCTCACAAACAACTTTGCCGAAACGGGCGAAGCGGAATATCTCTTCTTTCACACGCGCGATCATTTCCCCATCCGCAATCTGATGGACAATCTGATTTACGCCGTTGTCAATCGCTCGCAGCAGCTGTACGCGGGGCTCGTGTCCCTGCTCTTTTCCTACCTTGCTTACTACCGCGATACGCTGGTGAATGCGCTGCGCGTCTCCTCGCCCGAAGCGCAGCTGCGGCGCGCGGTGCTCTCCTATCTGGAACAACACTACCCCGCCGCCACGCTCGCCGAACTCGCCGCGTCGCTCGGTTACACGCAGGCATACCTCTCGCGGCGCATCAAAAGCATCTTCGGCAAAACCTTTCAGCACCTTCTGCAGGATCAGCGTATGGCCGCGGCGGAAAAGCTCCTGCGTTCCACCTCTCTGGGCGTGGAGGAGATCGTCCGCGCCGTGGGCTATGAAAATCAGAGTCATTTCCACCGCGTCTTTCTCAAAACATTCGGCACAACGCCCCACAAGTTCCGCAAAGAATGAGACCGGGAAAACGCTTCCTTCTCCGCACAAATCAAAAACCGCCGGCAGAGCCGGCGGCTTTTTCTACATTCACGAAATCTGCACGATCTCATGCAGGAGTGCCGTATATTTTTCGCCCAGACGGGCGTCCGCATGGAAGTGTCCGAAGTACCAGTGCCCGAACGAAGCGACATCTTCGAAGTTGGAGAGCAGATGATTTTCGGGATACAGTCCCTTGCCGCCCACCAGCCGCCGCGCAGCCATGTGGGCAAAGGCGCGCTCGCCGCACGAGTGGGTGACGATGACGTCCACATGGTTACCGCAGCGCTTCAGGTTGGCGAGCCCTTCGTCGAGCTGCTCGCAGGTGGGCAGTTCCTGCCGCCACCAGCTCACCCCCTCGGTGCGCATGGCGCGGTCGATGCTCGTGGCGCCGCCGAAGGTGAAAATGCGCTTCCCCTCCAGCTCATACACCTGCCCGCGCATGAGGTGGATGATATCGGGGCGGATGCGGTGCACCCTGCCGCCCTGCCACTCCTCCACGGGAAACGCGTCGAGCAGGTCGAAATTTTCATGGTTGCCATCCACAAACAGCACGGTAAAGGGAAGCGCGGAAAAAGGCGCCAGATCGTGCTCCAGCGTGTTTTCCGCCCACACGCCGCCGAAATCCCCCGCCACGATCATGTAGTCGCGTTTGCTCAACTCCGGGTGAAGGATGCAGAAGTGCTGAAATCGGCCCAGGTCGGAGCGGTGCGTATCGCCTGTAATAAAAATCATTTCTTGTCTTTTTCTCCCTCCCCTGCGCGGGGAACGATTTATGCGGCGGGCGCCTCCTGCGCGGAGAGCTGCCATACAGCCATATTATCATGCGGCGAGAGCACATACAGCCAGCCGTCAACGATCGTCGCACGCGTCAGATCCGGCGCGTTTGACGTGAGAGCGAGCGCGCAGACCTCTTTCAGTTCGTAACCGTTAAAATGCAGCAGCACATAGCCGTTGAACTTCCCCGACCAGTCATAGACATGCAGCCCCACAAGCCCGTTTTCACGGTCGATATAATACGCCTTGTATTGCCGCGAGAAGGAAGCGGTGGACCTTTCGTAGACGGCGACGGAGACGACGCTGTTCCCGTCCCGGTCGTAGACTTCCACCTTCAGACCTCTGTACTCGCCATAGCCGATACCCAACAGGGTGCCGTCCGTAAAGTCGACAAGCGAGGTAGAGTAGCCCTCGATGGTGCCCGTATCCGTCCAGGTGATGTCGTCCAGATCGGAGAGGTCGATGCGGAACACGGGGTCTGTGAGCTCCACAACGCGCGCCGTGCACACCCAGGCAAGGTCTGCGTCAAAGCGGACGGAGGTCACCTCCTCACCCTCGGGCGCAAAGTTCTCGAGCGAAGCGCGCAGGGAAAAATCTGCAAGGTCGATCACATAGAGCGCCGCATTCTCCTGTGCGGAGACGATCTGGGCGCCCACATCCCCACCCGCCGTGCTTGTGCGGACGGCGGAAGAGGACAGGGTCGTCACAACGCGCAGCATACCGTCCGCCTCATCCATCGAGTACTGGTCGAGCACGCTGCCCGCAACGTCCGCGCTGCCCGAAAGCGCCAGCCCCTCCCCCGCATAGGATACGCAGGAGATCCGCGTGCGCGCCGTGCGCACCTCATAACCGTCCGTCTGCGTATTGGCGGTATAGCCGCGGGTAACAAAAATATTCTCCTGCGAGACGTACACCTCCTGCGAGGAGGAGAGGAAGGCAAGCTGCCCCTCCACCCGAAGCCCCTCGCCCAGGCGCACAATGACGGTATAGCGCGCTGCGCTCGCCGTATCCGGACAGATTATGCCGGACATAGGCAGACTCTCGAGCGCACCCGGCACCCCCACCTGAGGCAGGAACTGCGCCTCATCGCCGAAGTCGGGGTTGCGGCGCACGCCGAAATTGGAGATGAGCAGAAAGTCCCCGTCCACCATGCGCGAGGAGACATAATTTCCCGAGACGTACAGTCTGCCCGTCTCGCACATACCGGCAGGATCGGACACATCTACCGAAATAACTGCCGTGTACATCTGTCCGTGCTCATTTACCCAAACAGGCACAAAAATCGTGACCGTCCCGCCGTCCTCGTCCAGATAAAATTCGGGATAATAATCCGCATACATGTAAAAATACGTTCCGTCGTCGGGAGAGATAGAAAGCAAGCCCGTCTGTTCGCTCTGCGCCCCATCGATGGAGTAGGAAAAAAGAAGGATACGCGTGTTTGTGGAATCGGCGCACAAGTAGAAGATATGGCTGTCCGTGCGCTTGAAGAGGTCCCCTTCCAAAACGCCCGCCACCTGGTTGTCCGTCACCTCGGTATCCTCACTGTCCGTGGCGGGGCTTTCCGGAGTGGCCGCACCCATATCATCATCCTCGGTTTTGTTGAGCGCGTCGCCGAACCACGCTTCAAAGTTGTTGTGATAGGCGGACGGCGTGTAGGTGAGCGCGTTGAGCTGCTGCATCAAGGAATAGTACTCGCTGCCACGGTAGGCGGAAAGATCGGGCAGCGCCGTGGAATAGGGAACGAAGAGCACAAGCGCAAAGGCGAGCACCAGACTCATCGAGGTCGCCGCAGCGACCGCGATGCGTATCCCCTTTTTGCGTTTTATACGCCGTTCATCCGCTCTCTGGCGGATGGCCTGCATGCGTTGTTCAGAAGTTTTCATAGGAATACCCCTCTTTTTCGAGAATTTCTTTGAGGGCGGAACGGGCGCGGGCAAGCAGGTTATACACCTGTTTGGCGCCCTTTTTGAGGATGTGGCAGATCTCATCGACGGAAAATCCGTCAAAATAGTTTAAAAACAGCACCTCCTTGTACTGCGCGGGCAGCTGCTGCATGAACACATACAGCTTTTCCCGCCGCAGCGATGTGAACACGCCTTCCTCTGCGTCTTCCCCGAGCAGAACGTTCTCCAGTCCCGTCACGGAGCGCTCCCTGCCCCGTCTGCGCACATAGTCGATCGCCCTGTTACGCGCAACGGTATAGAGCCAGGTACGGAATTTTGCACCCTCGCGGAATTTTTTTCGCTTGACGATGAGCACGGCGAACGTATCCGCCGTCACGTCCTCCGCCGCGGCGTCATCCTGCACGATGCAGTAGGCAAAGCGCGTGAGCGCGTCGCCGTGCAGCGTCACAAGTTGCTCGAGCGCCCGCTGGTCGCCGCCGAGGAACTCGGCGTAGAGCCTGGCGTCTGCGTCCTTTTCTGCCACCTTTTTCCATCTCTCATCTGTAAAACGTACGAACGCGCGTTTTTACTCACCCATTTTGGGAATTTTCCGCAAAAATTCCGGCGCGGCATCCGGACGCCCGTCGCCGCGCCGCAACTGCTGCCCGCAGCGCTATTTTCCGTATTTCTCCTGCGCACGCCGCAAGTTGTCGCGGATGCACTCACGAAGGGATGCGGGCGAAAGGATCTCGACATAGTTGATGTACTGCATCGCCCAGTATTCCATCGCCTTCAGGCTCACGCGCACGCGCACCTTGAGTCTCTCCCCTTCCCGTTCGATGCGCGCGCCCTCGCCGAACCAGTCGACGATCTGATCGACGATGGCCTCATCTGCCAGAAAATCGACCATCTGCGGGCGGTCAGTGAACATGTAGGGCAGCGCCGTTGCGATCTCGCGGTAGTCCAGCCCGCTCTCGTACCCCTTCAGAGAACGCAGCGGCGTGGCGGGCTCGTCGCAAAGGCGGATATCGGTGATGCGGTCCATGCGATAAAAGCCGACGTTCTTCCACCTTTCGTTGCACGCCATCAGATAGTAGCGCTGATTGTGCAGAATGAGCTGATAGGGCGTCGCCCTGTGGTCGCTCGTCTTGTGCAGCTTGCCGTCCGCAGCGTACTTATTGTAGGAGAAACACACCTGTTTTCCCTGTTCGATCGCCGTATCGATGACCTCGATGTTGTAAAAGAGCGCGCAATTCTCCGTCTTGCTCCAGTCGTCCACCGAATAGATATTTTTAACGTGCGAGCGGAAGTACTTGTTGGAGAGCGCGCACAGCCGTCCGATAAGTTCGCGTGAATGTCCGGGCGTGATATACCTGCTTGCAAGCACGCCGTCGATGAGCATGCGCAGCTCGGAATCGTCGAATGCACGCACGGCAAGATAGGTGCCGCGGCGATCGGAGACGATATCCATATCCTCATCGCTACCGCCGCAAAAATAGTCGCGAAGTATCGTAATATTTTTGCCGATTGCCTTGCGCTCGAGCTCTATGCCGTAGTCGTTTAAAAGGCGCATAGCAATCTCGTCCTGCGTTAAGGGATGGTCGGCGTCGCTGTACTTATGTAGAATTTGAAAAATACGAATGATCGCCAGTTTTTTAGGTTCGAATGAGTTCATAATTATGCCCACACTAAATCATTTATATTTGTCAAATATGTATCTTTGATTGATTTTGTATTATGTAAAAAGAAGTTGCCGGAACAAATAAGCCAAATCATTCTATCTAATTTATATACCGTTATTTTTTCTTCCTTTGGTAACTTTTCATTTATAAGTTTAACTAACTCTTGCATTTGACCAATACATTCATATTCCCTTTTTAAAGTAAAATAATAACCATTTTTCTTACCTAATAAAGCACACAGTGTATCTTTAACATGAATATCAGGTTTACACAAATCCGAAAATTTTGTATCAAACTCTTTAAGAAAATCACATGTTAAGGCGATACTGAATCTGTGAGGAATTATACCGTGAAAATATTCTATCAAATTTTCATAATCCATTTTATTGTTAGATCTCACATAATGACTTTCCAAATCAACTCGCACCGCTTCCGCATCTTTAAAGTTTTTCAAATAATTAGCGCAATCAATTAAAGCTTGAGCATAGCCTGTAATTAAACTATCTTTTCTTTCCCTTTTATTCTTATGATCATTCCACTTTAACCCTTCCTGTTTATCCCCATCATAGCGCAACACTTCCACCACGGATTCAGCTTCCCTATATTCTGATAAAAATTTTTTAGGCTCAAAACCACACAAAACCCTTTTCAAAAAAGGAATATTTTTCTCAAAATTAACTATTTTCGAAATAAGTGTTGCATTCTGTGCATGAAAAGCCATTTGAACAAAAACTCTAGCAACCGTATTTTTCCCCAATCCGTTAAGTAGTTGTCCATATTCAGTACATGTATTAAAATCTGTTAACTCATAATAATCATTGAGTTTTTTAATCCCGCGTTTTTCCGCCATATCAGTCAGTGTGTTATTTGTTAACATATAAAATTCATATGCTTTTTCTTGAGTGATTGTGTCCATTATAAATCCCTCCGTTTATTTATAATTATATACACAACTCCCGCAGTCGCTGCCAGAGCATGACCATAGCGAGCGTGTCCAGCCCGCAATAGGCAAGAAGGCTGCGCCGCAGCCGTTCGCGCTCTTCGCCCGCCATGCCGCGCAGCGCAAGATAGGTATCCGTCGCCTCCGTTCCGTTGTGTACGTCGGCAAGGTTGTGGTAATCGAGGACAGGGTCATCGGGAAAGAGCGCGGGAAGCACCTTTTTGATGGAAAAACTGCCCCCCATCGCCCTGTCATACACAAACCCGTCGCGGAACACATCTAAAAGGTCATGAATATTTTCGCGGATATTCAGCAGCCGCTGCGCCAGATCGGGAAAGGCTTCGGCGAGCTGCTTTATCACCATGCACTCAAACGACTTGTTATAGGCGAGCACGCACGCCCCCGCGGGGATATCTTCAACCAGCCGCAACGCCAAATCACGGCGCGGGTCAAGGTTTTCGTCCGCCAAAAACTCCTTATGCAGCAATTCGCCGTCCTTTTCAGGGATATAGTGCAGCGAATACTGAAAGGGCACCTGCTGATAGGTCCGGAGCCCGTCATACAGCGGGATACACGTCTGAAAGGTCTCAAAATCCAGAAAATACAGCGGATAGGAAAGCCCCTGCAAAAACGCCTTCACGCCGGGCTTGTCCACATGAGCGGGCAGCGCAAGCTGTTCAAACTCCACCTGCCGCCTCTGCATCCCGTCCAGCGGCACGCCGCTGCGCACCACGTCGTCAAAGGAAACGATCCCCTGCCGCAGACAGGCGACCGCCTTTTTGTTACGGATGTTATAGAGGTCGAATACGTTGGGCGAGGGAAGATCGCGCGAGCAGTACTTCCAATAGGCGCACGCGTACGGAGCGAAGCACTGCTCGCCGATGGGCATGCCGGGCTCTTTGCTCTGCGCAAGATACGCCATGGCACGCGCCGCATTGGAAGCAACCTGCGCACAGAATGGCGCGATCTCCTGCGTCACGTCATGGATGCGAAAGAGCGCATGGATGTCCACTTCGCCCTGCCGCACATAGCGGTTGTTGATATTCACAAGAAATACGCGGGCGATCTTCAGTCCGCATGTTTCCAGCACATGACGCTGATAGGCGGCATCCAGAAGGTACGCCTCCTTGAGCTCCGTCGACGACTTCACCTCGTATATCTCGTACCCGTCCGCACATTTGTGCAAGATATCCACGGCGCAGTAACAGCCGTTCCCGGAAAACGCCGCTTCGCAGATGTTCTCCCTCCCCTCCGAAAGATACTTCTGCGTGTTTTTCAGCATGGCGGAAATATCCAAAGAGCCGTCCTGCCGGAGAACGGTCGTCTCCACAAAGTCGCCCAGCAACCCCATGGCAAGATCGCCCGCCTCTCTGCCCTCCCGGAAGCGGCGCGCAAGCGAAGGGTCGGCCTCGGCGCGCTCGGGATGATATATGTCCTGCCACAGCATTTTGGGGCACTGACAAAATCTCGTATATCTGCTCTTGGATAAGTTCATCGGCTTTCCCTCCCGTTCTGTTTCTATATTAACATATACACAGCAAAAAAACAAGCACCGTCAGAAGTTCCTTCTTACAAAAAATACTTCACATGTCTGAACGCACAGACAACTCAACACGCCGTGCATCCAGGCGCCCGTATCGATATGGATCTTGCAGTAGTCGGCAATGCTCCTGCGTGCACGTTGCGCCTGCGGGCGGGGATAGAAGATCGCCTCGTCCCTGCCCGATACGTTGTGCGTAATGGTATGACCGAACACCACGCATTTTCCGCCCTTGGGAAGAACGTCGGGATCCTTGAATCTCCTGTCATACACAAGTTGTTCGCAGGTCGCCTCCTGCGGCGCAAGAAGGGTGCCGTCCGCGAGGACGGGCAGCCCGGCATGCACGCCGATCCAGTCCTCTTTCTCGATATAATAGGGCAGAAAGTCGAGCCTGTCCACCGTCTCCCAGTCGAGGAGTTCCCCGTCCGGAAAATAGGCGCGCAGTTCGCGCAATACCCCGTCGTAATCTTCCGTCTGCCGCATGCGCGCGCGGTAGAACTTGAGGAAATCATACTCGTGATTGCCGGCGATGCACACGGCGTTGGGCATGGAGAACAACAG
>CAJFNH010000045.1 GCA_904394195.1 Candidatus Gallimonas caecicola | reverse complement strand
CGCGCGGTCCACGATCTCATGCACGCGTTCCAGAATTTTGTCTACGTCCACTTCAAAACGGGAATTTCCGTCCACCGCAGGTGCGGGAAACGCCACGCGCTCCACCCCTTCGAACTCCCCGCCCGCGCTCACCGCGCTCTTGATGTTCGTGCTCCCGATATCCACATACAGCCGCTTCATGTTACAGCCCGCACGAGAGGAAATAGACGTCGTGTCGGTTGAAATCCACGGCGATATGCAGGGAGTTCCCGTCCGACGACAGCGCCGCCGAGGGATAGGAATAACAGCCGTCAAAGCAGGTGACGCATATTTTCTTCCATGTGCGCAGATCGTCGCAGCTTACCCAGACCTCAAGCGGATTTCTGTGTTCGAAACCGCAGACGCCGTTCGGCGTATTGAGCAGCGCGATGCGCGTTCCGTCCAGGCGCAGCAGCTGCGGCTTGTTGTCCGGATTGGGGATATCCGTGCGCACGGGCTGCGACCAGCTCCTTCCGCCGTCCGCCGAATCGCTGCGGTAGAGCGCGCCCGTACCGTTATAGCGCAGCAGCATGGCGATGGTCCCGTCCGAAAGCTGAACGATCGTGGGCTCCGGCCACTGCCAGCGAACGGGCTGATCGCGAAAATACGTCTTTACCGCTCCGCGTTTTTCAAAACGATATCCGTCGCGGCTGAACATTACGCCGCTCTCCACATGATCGATATCCGCGTTCCAGCAATACTTTCCTTCCGCGCGCAGCCGCGCGTCCTCCTCCGCGGAAATGGGATAGTGCTGATAGGGCATCAGGATGCCGCCTTCCGCAAGCGCAATGCCAGAGCGCATGAACGTATATTCCCCGTCCACCAGACACCTGCCGATGCTCTTCCAATGGTGACCGCTGTCGCAGCTCTCGTACATTTCGCACGTCCAGTCGGTAAATTTCCCCGAATGAAGGGCAATGTAGGCGACCACCCTTTCGCCAAGCACAAACACTTCGGTGCAGTAGGCAGCGCGCTGCACACCCGGGCACAGCTCCTGCCGCGCGGACCAGGTGCGCCCCTCATCCGCGCTGTGCCAGAAGTATGTGCGGTTTTCGGGGGCGGGCTCCGCCGTGCCGCCGCAGGTGCACACCAACAGCAATTCCCCGTCGGGCATGCGCCGAAGGTGCGGCTCTACGCTCAAAAAATCGCGCTGAACAAGTTTTGAAAACATGATCGCTCCTTAAAACTGCCCCGCCGCAAAACTGCGGCGGGACGTTCTCTTTTACTTTTTGGACTTCTTCTTTCCGATCACAATGCCAATGGTTGCGCCTGCCGCGACCACAACGACCGCCGCAACGCAGATGCCTGCAATCGCCCCCGGCGTAAGCCCCGTCTTTGCGGGCGGATCTTCCCCGCCCGGATCGGCCGGGATCGCCTGGAAGATGACGCAGATTTCGATATCCTGCGTGATCTCCACCGTAAAGGTATCCTCTTCCGAAAGCTGTACGGGAGCGCCGTTCACCGTGACGTATGCAATCTCATAACCGTCGTCGGGGAAGAGCGCAAAGGTGACCTCCTCGCCGTTCTCCGCCGACTCCAACGCGGGATAGACCGTTCCGCCCTCGCTGACATCCCAGGTGATCGCATAGGAAGCGCCCCACTTTGCATACAGCGTGACATTGCCGCACGTTCCGTTCAGGCCGGTCACGGGTGCGCCCGAGAAGTCTGCGTTCAGATACCAGCCGTCAAACCGGTACCCTTCCCTGCTTGCCGCGGCGAACGTGATATTGTCTTCCACCGTATAGCTTGCGGGATTTTCCGCCGCATTGACGCCTTCGTTCAGCACATAGGTGATGGTATAATCGACCGGCTCGCCCGTGACGGTGTACTCCTCATCCGACTGCACCGTCACGACTTCAACGTCAAACCCGAAGTGCGTGCCGTTTTCCAGCCCGGAGGCGGAGACCACAGGGAAGCTGACCGTGAAGAAATCCGCCAAAGCCGTCGGGAACTGCGCGTCGCCGCTTGCCGAGACGAACACCGAGGCGTCGAGCGGGATGAAAATCTCTCCCTTGAAGCCGGCAGGGATCACCGTGGTGTTGGTCCGGCAATAGGTCGCCGTGCCCGCGTCATCGCAGAAGATGACCTTTCCCAGTCCGCTCATCTGCCACTGCGCGCCGTTGACCGACGCATAGACGCTCACCGAATAGGGAATGTCCGCTTCGTTCTGCGAGTTGTCGACCAGCAGCCGCAACCCTTTCAGCGCCGAAACATCCGCCTCGCCGCCCGCGAGCATCTCCTTCGAAAAGGCGACGCGAAGGGCCGACTGCGTGTTGGTGAAATACTGCGAATAATCAAAAAGATAGATATTCCCCGCCTGCATATGAGCGACAAACATGAAATCATCGGCAGAGGCGCTTTCCGGATATACGCCATGCAACCAGGGGGTGACCTGCGCGCCTTCGGGAGACCAGACCTGCGTGAGAGAGGATAGCTGCAGCGTCTGCGCATCGAGGTTGGCAATATAGATATCGCCGATCGCATACCGTGCGTTGACGTCGGTGCTCCACTTGTATTCGGTAAAGGCATGCACCGCCGCGACGGACGTCAGATCGACCTCCCCCGTGACAGCCGTCATGTCGCCGTCCGGATCCGTGGGAGAAGTAAAACAGGAGAGCGGAAGCACCAGATAGCCGCTGAAGTCGGACGGGGTGAATACCATGCCACCACTGATATATGCCTCCGCATTGGTCGTGAGCACGCTGCCGTCGGCTATATCGGGTGCGGTGCTCACATATACCGTCGCGCCCGAAGAGTCGCGCGCCATGCCGCCTTCGCTATCTTCCAGCAGGAATTTGACGCCGTTCACCTTTCCGCCGGAAAGGTGGTACTGCCGGTAACGGATCACGATAACGTCCGCCTCCGACCAGTCGCTGACCGAAACGTCGCCCAGATCCACGCCGACGTAAGGCGTTTCCGCGACCGCAGTCGCGTCTGCCTGCGCCGACATGCGTGAAGAGACGAACACGGAATCAAAATTTGCATAGACCGTTCCGGGCGCGGAAGTATCGACATAAGAAGTGCCCGAACTCATCGCAAGCTGCGTTTCATAGATCTCAACGGGCGCCGTGGTCACAACAAGCGCAAGATCGCCCGTCACTTCCCTGACGGTGAGCGTGTTGCCTTCGAGCACGGCAGGCTCGCCGTTGACCGTCACCGATACCACCCGATAGGAAAATTCCGGCGCAAAGGTGAACACGATATCGGTGCCGATGGGGATCTCCGTTTTATCCGCCGTGACGGTGACATGCTCGCCCGACGCACTCCAGGAAAAGCGTTCGGAGTCCGGATCGTAATCAAATGTGACCTCCACTTCGGTATTCCGATCGATCGAAGGGATGGTATAGGAGCCGTCTTCGTCCGGCGTGACCGCCTGGCCGTTGACCAGGATCTCACCGACGATATAGCCCGTGTTAGGCTGCGGTGTGACGGTAACAGATGTTCCCGCGATCACCGTTGTTGCAGGCGAAACGGCTACGTTGCCGCGCTCCTGCACGTTGACGGAAGTATCCACCGTATAGTAATCGACGGAGGGCAGCGTGTCGGTAAGGCGGATGCTTGTGATGCTCCCGCTCTGGACAAGGTCCTTGTTGCCGTCATAATTGTAGAACGAAAAATAGCAGTACACGTTCTGCAGCACGTCCGCGTCCGCCGCCGCACCGCTGACGAGCAGTTTTGTCAGGTCGATGTAGATGGTCCCCTTGAACCCTGCGGGAACGGTGGGCAGGTCGGCAGAGGCGCCGATCGCCGAGGACGTATAGGCAAAATATTCCCCGTCCTCCCCGATCCCGAACATGGTCGTCGGCCAGACGCGCGTGGCGTTATAAGTAGATTTGTTGTTGTAGAGGAAGGCCGCCCACTTGAACGCCTGCGTATTTGCCGAAAAGTCCACGTCGACCGCGATGGCGCGGTAGGCGGAGATATCCGTCAGCATCGTCTCCTCGTCCTTGACGGGCGTGGGAAGGCGCAGGAAGCATGCGTCAAAGGAATCGCCCGTCACCGACTGCTGCATGTAATAGCTGTATTCGGGCAGGTACTGCGCGACATAGTTTTCCGTCGCGCCGCCGCAGGTAAAATTGTTCTGCGCGGGCGTATATACCTTCTGCGCTGACGTCAGGTCGAGCGTATCTGCGGGAAGCGCGTCCAGCGTCCATATGCTGCCGACCGCATACGTCGAAGCCGCGGAGAGCGGAACGTTCACGCAGACGGCGTCGACCGTCGTCTCCGAAGGCAGGGAATAACTCTGCAGATCGAACACCACATAGCCGTTGAACGCCTGGAAGGAGGTGCGCGTCTGTGCGAGGGAAAGGGAGCCGTCCGTCGTCGACGCACTCTGCAGGGCGAGCGCAGCGCGCTCCGCCGTATAATAGGTGCCGTTCGGCGTATAACTGTCATCACCTTCCTGAAGCGCGATGGTCATGTTCAGGTCGGTCGGAACGTTGTTCTTGACTTCCACGACGAGCGCCGCCGCCCCCGAGGAGAGCGTTACGGGAAGCGTCAGCTCCGCCGCTCCGCCCACTGTCTTGGTATAAACGCCGATCCCGTCGAAAGGCATATAGATCAGACCGCCGGTAGAGTTGTTCTTCCTTGTAAAAGTACCAAGATCGACTTCCGCCGTCGCCTCCTGCGCCGCCTGCACCTGTGCGGTGCTGCCCGTCGCGCCGACCAGCCCGACGGCCGCAGAGGCAACCATTCCCAGCAGAGCGCCCGCCAGAAGAAGATTGCGCGTCCGTTGTTTCATCTTATGTTTCCTCCCTGTTCTTTTCATTTCTCTTTTTCTTTCGGACAAGAACGATCACAACGGCTGCGATCACAGCCGCGCCCGCAACGCCGCCGGCGATCCCGCCGATGAGCGCGCCGTTTACACCCGGAACCGACGGCTGCGCCGCCCCGTCGTACACCACCCTGGCGGTGAGCACCCCGTAGGTATCCGAAATATTTTCCGGAAGCGCCGTCTCAAAGAGGACGCTCCAGTTCTGCGTCGCGCTGTAGTTCTGCGCCTTCCATTCTCCGGCGAGCGTGAGGCGCGTGCCGTCGTCCAGATATACCCGCAGATAGGCGGGGAGCGACGCGAGCACGTCCTGCGCCGCGCTCCCCTCCCGCGCTTCGATCACGCTCTGCGCATTTTCCAGCGCGACGATCTCATGCCACTCGTCGTTTTTGGAGATGACATGATTTTGCGTGAGCATATCATAGCTTCCCGAGCCGATCTGTTCGCGCGTCAGTTTGGCAACGCGGATCTCCATGCTCGGATAATTCCCGTTGCTCTGCGAGGCGCCGCGGTTGCAGTCATAAATGATATAGATGTTGCCGTCCGCATCCTCGCAGCTCTGCGGATAGGAGGTCGTGGAGCGCGCGTCGATGAGCAGCTCGTGCCATGTCTCGCCCTCGTCTTCGGACAGATAGGTCGTCAGGTCGCGGCGCACCGAAGTGGAAGCGTTCGTGGTGAAGAGCAGATCGCCGTTCGCGAGCTTGACAAAGTCCACCTTGGAGCCTGGACTGACGAAGGGATAGCCGACGGACGCCTCCAGCGTCGTCCACGTCTTGCCGTTATCGGTGGAGACGGCGCGTTCGACGCCGTCCCCCACCCCGCGTTCGATGCGCGCGAGGCACCAGATATCTCCGTTGGAGAGCTGCACCACTTCCGCCTCCTGAAACGCCTTTGCGTTGGAAACGGACTGCACGCGGCTGTACTCCGTCCACGTCTCGCCCTTGTCCGCAGAGCGCAGGATGATGACCTGATCGACGATGCTCGTGCGCTCGGCGGCGACCATCCAGGAGCCGTCGTTGAGCACGATGGGATCGTTGGAAAAATTGAAGTCGTTCACGCGCCTGGGTGCGCTCACCTGCACCTCCCCGATCGCACCGTCCGGATTTGTGATGGTGATCTCGTAGGTGCTGTTGCCCACATAGTACAGCCGCAGGATCCCGTCGGGGTCCAGCCAGAGATAGGGGCAGCAGTTGCGGATCTCGTCCGCATTGCGCAAAAAGAAATAGGGCTCCGTCCACGTTTCGCCGCCGTCGTCGCTGTACCCGACGACGATATAATTGTCATCGCTCGGCTCGGTCAGTCCGCCCGCCATCCATGCCGCCCACAGGCGGTCGCCCGAACATTCGATGGTGGGAATGCCCTGCCAGACGCGCGAAGCGGGATCGTACGTCTCATCCGTCCCGGACGAAATGGGCGTATTGTACCAGAGGTTGCGGTTTGCATCCGTCACGACGACGACTTCCACGTCTGCCGCCGCCGAAGCGCCGATGCGCTCTCCCGCGGGGGCTGCCGCCATTGCCAGCACCCCCAGCCCCATGGCGATGCCAAGCACCGCCGCCGCTTTTTTCAAAGATCTTGTAGCCATAACATGCGCTCCTTACGGATAGAGCCGGGACGGGATCTCAATATTCTGCGAGACATCCCCGAGCAGTTTTACTTCCGGCTCCGTGTAGGAGTCGAGGTTTTTAATCCATCCGCAGCCCTCGATCCCGAACTTGCGTTTGTACGCCCGGAAGGACGCATTCTGATATTCCATATACGTCTGCAGCCCGTAGGCACGCGCCGAAGCAAGGATCTCGTCGTATTTTGCCGAAGCCTCCTGCGCAGAACTCTGCGTGATGATCTCCGCAAAGTTGTCTGTCCAGAGTTTTTCCAGCGTGCTCTTCAAATTGACCATACGCACATAGTTGCTTGCCGAAGTATCGTAAGTGTAATCCATGATGGACTTGTTGTAGGTATAGGGGTTGACCGCCGCCTTCAGATTGTAGAGCAGGTAGTTGTTGAAAGTCACGCACTCTTCGGGAACGGCGGACGTGAGCCTTGCGTACATGGGGTCGTAGATGGGCGACATGTTGCGGATGTTGTACTGCGCATAATTGCTGTCGGCGATCGCCTGCAGAACGGCATCCGTATATTTGATCTGCCCGTATTCATAGGTGACGCCGTCCACCGTCTCGCCGGGGCGGATGGTGTACTCGAACGTCTCCCCTTCCGTGCCGTAGTAGAGCGACTGCTGCCCCTCGATGCTGCGCAGATAGTCGAGCATCTTGATGACGCGATCAACGTGTTCGCAGTTCTTTGTGATCATCGTCATGCGATATCCGTACCCCGCAAGATTGCGCAGAAGGGGCGCGTCGCCCGCGTTGTTGGTGATCACGACGGGAACATACTCATACCCGTTCTGATACGCCGTATTGAACTGGTTGATGAAGTTCTGCGTGGTGACCATCGTGAAGAAGGGATACCCCTGCGCGATATAGTTGCCCGTCGTGCTGCTGGTAGCGCTCAACGAGCCGCTGATCAGAATGTTGTTGCGGTACAGCTCGTTCAGGAACATATACGCTTCCTTGCACTCGGCCTGTTCGTAGGCGTAGAGCAGATCGCCCTGCTCGTCCTCCATCGGCACGCAGAAATATTCCTGCAGACGGTTGACGGTGTTGCTGTCGATGACCGCAAGCGGGATATTGTTGGCGATATTGTAGTTCTGTTTGACCCAGACGCACATTTCGATGAAGCCGGAGGGCGTCGTCGTCTCCCGATACGCCTGCGTCCAGAAATCGTCGTCCGTGCTACTGACGCCGTACTTGTGCTCGAGATAGGCGATAAGGTAATCCTTGCGCACGTTGAAGCATCCGTTCACGAGCAGCGTCTTTCCCTGTTCGGAATAGGCGTCCACCGCTTCATCCGTATAGAAATTGTTGGAGAGCGTGTAGAGGTTTCCGTCCGAAGCGGCGTAATAGTCAAACTCCGTTTCGCTGATGCGGTCAAGAAGTGTGGGCGCATACTTCTCCGCCAGGCGGTTGATGGAATAGATATATCCCTCCTCTTCCAGCTGCGCCTTGACCGTATCGTCCGTGATCATGATGATATCGGGCAGCATATCGCCCGCGATCATGGTGGCAAGGCGGTCGCTGTTATCCGTGGCGGGATAGCTCACTTCAACGCGGATCCCCGTGTTCTCATAGATGGCGTTGAGAATATTGGTGTTGATGGAATACCCCGTGGAATCGACATACCACTCTATGGTGATGTCCCCCTCGTCCTCGCCGATCTGCTTCCAGCTGTCCGTTTCCGCATCCGCATAGCCGCTGTCGGGGTAGGGAAGATTTCCGTCGAGCGACCCTTCGCCGGGGCCTGCCGGTCCGCCCACGCAGCCCGTCAGAGCAATGCTTGCGAGAACGACCGCCGCACTTGTCAAAGTAAAGAACTTCCTCATGTTTTTCCTCCGTATCATATTTTATTTGCAGGGCGGGTTTCCCCCGCCCGACGGTTTCTTGTTACCCCTTGACCGCACCCAGCATGATGCCCTTGGAAAAATATTTTGCAAGGAAGGGATAGATCACCAAAACGGGCACCGTTGCGATCACGATGGAAGCATAGGTCAGCGTGGTGGAATTGACCTTATCGGAGATGGTAGGATCGTCGATCTCCACGCTGGAAGCCTGCTTGACGAGCAGCATCAGATAATACTGCAGCGTCATCAGATCGGGATCGGATGTGTACAGAAGGGTCGCCTGATACGCATTCCAGTTGCCCACGATCAGCCAGAGCGCCACGGTCGCCAGAAC
The DNA here is from genome assembly GCA_904394195.1 of Candidatus Gallimonas caecicola. Classification (GTDB taxonomy): domain Bacteria; phylum Bacillota; class Clostridia; order Christensenellales; family Borkfalkiaceae; genus Gallimonas; species Gallimonas caecicola. The sequence continues at coordinate 144 of CAJFNH010000045.1, read as the reverse complement.
GGGTTTGGAGAGCGGAAGATAGATGCGCAGGAAAATGGTGAGCTCCCCTGCCCCGTCCAGCACCGCCGATTCACGCAGCTCCAGCGGGATGCCCTTGAAAAAGGACGAAAGAACGATCATGTTGTACACGGAATACATGCTCGG
>CAJFNH010000044.1 GCA_904394195.1 Candidatus Gallimonas caecicola | reverse complement strand
TGCGCTCGTGCTTGCGTGCCAGTTTGTGACCTCTTCGGCGAGCGGTGCGCTCACCTGCGCTTTGTAATAACTTCCGTCGGCATATGTAACGGCATAGACGACCGTTGCGTATTCAGCGTATCTTACGATTTCGGCGGAGAGCACCTCGCATGCTTCGACCGCCTTTTCCGCCCCGCCCGAGCCGACGCGGCCGGGCTCAAAGAATACGGAGAGGACGGTCAGGGCGTCGTCGCTTCCTGTGAAGTTGACTTCGATGTAGTCATATGCGGTATTTTCCAGCTGTTCTTCCAGGTCGATGGCGCTGCCCAGGTCGCCGAAGTCCTCCATATCGGCATTTTCCGACTGCTCGAGCAGTTTTCGGTAATTTGCCGAGTAGTACTTCCATGTGCGGGCGGAGAAGGCGTTGCCATCCTGCGTGCGCGCGTCATATCCGTACGGCTCGCCCAGCACGGCAAGCACCTGCTCGGGCGTGTCTCCCACATTCACCTTCGCCACGGTGGGGATGCGGAAGATGCTGCACCTGCGCACGCTGCTCATCCTGCTCAAGACGCTGGGCGTCACGCCTGCGGAGTTTTTTTCCGATCCCATGTTCACGAGCGAGGAACTCGATATCGATTTCCGGTGACGGGGGAAAATCTTTTTACGAAAAGAGCGGAAAGGGCGGAAAAATCTTTGACAAGCGCGTGAAAAAATGGTAATATGAATGCCGACGTACGCGAGGAGCACGGCTCTCCACCCTGCTCTTGGCGTCACGCGGCAAAGATTCCATAGGAGGGTAAACGCAAATGGAAAAGCAGGAGATCATCGCCAAGTTCGCCGCTCACGAAGGGGACACCGGCTCGCCCGAGGTACAGATCGCGCTTCTTACCGAGCGCATCAATCACCTCAACGAGCACCTCAAGGAGCACAAGCACGACAATCATTCGCGGCGCGGGCTGCTGAAGATGGTCGGTCGCCGCAGAGGGCTTCTCGACTATCTCAAGGCGAAGGATATCGAGCGTTACAGAGCGGTCATCGCTGCGCTCGAACTCAGAAAGTGAGGCTTTGAAAAGGAGCGGCTTTTTGCCGCTCTTTTTTTGGGACTGCGCATCTTCAAAGTTGCCGTCCCGCATTGTTTCTGCGCCGTCGGGGCGCAGAGACCAAGAACGAAAGGCGTTAAAGATAAGGAGATAAAAAACAATGAACTACCAGGAATTCAGATTCGACGTGGGCGGCCGCGAGGTCGTCATCGAAACGGGCAAGTACACCGAGCAGGCGAACGGCTCGTGTGTGGTGCGCTGCGGCGAGACAGCCGTTCTCGTGACGGTGTGTATGTCCAAGACGCCGCGCGAGGGCATCGACTTCTTCCCGCTGCAGGTGGACTATGAAGAAAAGCTGTACGCGGTGGGCAAGATCCCGGGCAGCTTCAAGCGCAGGGAGGGCAGGGCGTCCGACAAGGCCATCCTCACCGCCCGCCTCATCGACAGGCCGCTTCGTCCGCTCTTTCCCAAGGGCCTCTTCAACGACGTGGTCGTGGTGGCGACGGCGCTCTCCGTGGAGCCCGACGTCGCTCCCGAGCCCCTCGCCATGATCGGCTCCTCCGTCGCGCTCTCCATTTCCGATATCCCCTGGGGCGGTCCCACGGGCTCGGTGGTCGTGGGGCTGGTGGACGGCGAATACGTCATCAATCCCGACGCCGCACAGCGCGAGCGCAGCACCATCCACCTCAACCTTGCCGGCATGAAGGACGCCATCCTCATGATCGAGGCGGGCGCGGACGAGGTGTCCAATGACGAGATGGTGGGCGCCATCATGTTCGGCCAGCGCGAGATCAGCAAGATCTGCAAGTATATCGAAGAGGTCATCGTGCCCGCCGTGGGCAAGCCCAAGCAGCAGATCGAGCTCTATCATATTCCCGAAGAACTGGACGCCGCCGTGCGCGCGTATGCTTCGGACAAGCTCGACCGGGCGCTCGATACCTTTGACAGGCAGGAGCGCGAGAAGCGCCAGGATGAGGCGGAGAAGGAGATCCTCGAGCACTTCGCCGAAGTTTATCCCGACAATACCCGCGAGATCAAGGATTCCATCTACTATTTGACCAAGGAGAAGGTGCGCGCCAAGATCTTCGATAAGGGCATCCGTCCCGACGGCAGAGGCCTCAAGGACGTGCGTCCCATTTGGTGCGAACGCCATATCTTGCCCCGCGTCCACGGCTCGGCGGTCTTTACCCGCGGCCAGACGCAGACGCTCACCACCTGCACGCTGGGCATGCTTGCCGACGCGCAGAAGCTCGAAGGGCTGGACGACGAAACGAGCAAGCGCTATATGCACCAGTACAACTTCCCCGGCTACTGCACGGGCGAAGCAAAGGCCATCCGCGGCGCGGGCAGGCGCGAGATCGGGCACGGCGCTCTTGCCGAGCGCGCGCTCGAGCCCGTCATTCCCTCCGTGGAGGAATTCCCCTATGCCATCCGCGTGGTCAACGATATCCTCTCCTCCAACGGCTCTTCCTCGATGGCGTCCGTATGCGGCTCCACGATGGCGCTCATGGATGCGGGCGTTCCCATCAAGGCGCCCGTCGCAGGCGTTGCGATGGGGCTCATCAAAAATCAGGAGACGGGCGAGTTCCGTGTGATGACGGATATCCAGGGGCTGGAGGACTTCCTCGGCGATATGGACTTCAAGGTCGCGGGCACCCAGAAGGGTATCACCGCCATCCAGATGGACATCAAGATCAAGGGCATTTCCGAGGAGATCATGCACACCGCCATCGATCAGGCGAACGAGGGCAGGACGTTCATCCTCTCCAAGATGCTCGAGTGCGTGCCTGAAGTTTCGCCCGAGCTCTCCAAGTACGCGCCCCGCATCATCTCCTTCCATATCGATCCCGAAAAGATCGGCGACGTGGTGGGCAAGCAGGGCAAGGTCATCAACTCCATCATCGCCGAGACGGGCACCAAGATCGATATCGAGGACGACGGCACGGTGTGCATCGCCTCCTACGGCGATCCCGAGGCGGCGCAGCGCGCAAGGGCGATCGTCGAGAGCATCGTGCGCGATCCCGAAGTGGGCGATATGTTCATCGGCAGGGTGGTGCGCATCCTCTCCACGATGGGCGCGTTTGTGGAATTTGCGCCCGGCAAGGACGGCATGATCCACATCTCCAAGATGGCGGACAGGCGCATCGACAAGGTGGAGGACGTGCTCTCCATCGGCGACGTCGTCAAGGTCAAGATCATCAAGATCGGCGAGAAGGGCATCGACTTCAAGCTGCTCGAAAAAATGTAACGAAAATCATTGCGTACCGACATGCGCCTGCGAAAGCCTTGCAGACTTTCGCAGGCGCATTTTCCGTTCGCTTCATATGTCTTGCGCAAAACGCAAAATATAGTTTTTTTGCCGCATGTTCCCGCAAACTATTGTGTTTTCCGTGAAAAAATGGTATAATGTCCGAAAAGTGTATGTCGTTCGGGGAGGAAACCATGCTCAAGATCGTTGTGGACGCGATGGGAGGAGACAACGCCCCCTCCGAGATCGTGAAGGGCGCGCTGGACGCGCTCGCCGACAGGGGCGATTTCAAGGTCATTTTTACGGGTGACGAGGCGCTCGTCAAGTACGAGCTCGATAAATACAGCTACGACGCTTCGCGGGTGGAGATCGTACCCTGTTCGCAGGTCATCACCAACGACGACGTCCCCACGTCTGCCGTGCGCTCCAAGCGGGACAGTTCGCTCGTGGTGGGGCTGAACATCTTAAAGAACGATATCTCGGCGGGCGGCTTTGTCTCGGCGGGTTCCACGGGCGCGGTGCTCACGGGCGGCATCATGTTCATCGGGCGCATCAAGGGTGTCATGCGCCCCGCGCTCTGCCCCGGCATCCCCAATGTGCGCGGCACGCAGACGCTGCTTTGTGACTGCGGCGCCAATGCCGAATGCAAGCCCGCTTACCTTGCGCAGTTCGGCGTGATGGCTTCGGCATATGCGCGCGCGGCGTTCGGTGTGAAGGAGCCCAAGGTAGGGCTTCTGACCAACGGCACGGAAGAGCACAAGGGCGATCCGCTGCACCAGGAGGCGCACAAGCTGTTAAAAGCCACGCCCGGCATCACGTTCGTGGGCAATATCGAGGGGCGCGACATCATGTACGGCGATGTGGACGTTGCCGTGTCCGACGGTTTTTCGGGCAATATCGCCCTCAAAGCCATCGAGGGGTGCGGTAAGACGGTGGGCGATATGCTCAAAAAGGAGTTCACGGCGTCCTTCGGGCGCAAGATGAGCTATCTGTTTGCCAAAGCTCCCATCCGCGCACTCTCCAACGCGCTCGACTATTCCCGCTTCGGCGGCTCCGTGTTTCTGGGGCTGAAAAAGGTGGTCGTCAAATCGCACGGCTCCTCCAAGGCAAAGAGCATCAAACCCTCCGTCTATCAGGCGCTCGATGCCTGCCGCGGCGGGCTCATCGGCATGATGGAGGATATGCTCGGCGCGGCGGAAGGCGCGGAAGGGACGGACAATGCCTGACCTTGCGGACGCGGAGCGGGCGCTCGGCTATACCTTCCGCAACAAGGCGCTGCTCTCGGTCTGTTTCACGCACGCATCTCTCGTCGGCGAGGAGAGCAACGAGCGGCTGGAGTTCCTTGGCGACGCGGTCATCGGGCTGTATGTGACGGACCGGCTCTATCGCGGCAGCGCGGCGAGCGAGGGGCAGCTCACCGAGCGCAGAAAGCGGTATGTCTCCCGCGAGGCGCTCGAGGAGGCGGAACACCGCCTGGGGCTTCTGCGCTATCTGCGCTACGCGGGCGGCGAGGACGCCCTGCGCGGCAAGACTGCTTCCAACCTCTTTGAGGCGGCTGCGGGCGCCATTTATCTGGACGGCGGCTGGGCTGCGGCAGAGGAATTCCTCTCGCGCACGCTCGTGGAGGCAGAGGCGCCCAACTACAAGACGGCGCTGCAGGAATATGTGCAGCAACGCACGCATGCCACCCCCGTGTATGACTCGCGGGAGGATGAGGACGGATTTTCCTGCGAGGTGCGCGCGCTCGGCAGAAGCGCACAGGGTCGCGGCGCGACCAAAAAGCTCGCCGAACAGGCGGCTGCAAGATCACTTTTCGGGATACTGACAGAGCAATGAATTTCAAAGAGATACAACTGGTCGGCTTCAAATCCTTTGCGGACAAGACCACCATCAAATTTGACGACGGCGTGACGTGTATCGTCGGGCCCAACGGCTGCGGCAAGAGCAACGTTGCGGACGCCGTGCGCTGGGTGCTGGGCGAGCAGTCGGCAAAGACGCTGCGCGGCTCCTCCATGCAGGACGTCATCTTCGGCGGCACGCAGACGCGCCGCCAGCTCTCTTTCTGCGAGGTGACGCTCGTCTTTGACAACACGAACCGCATGTTCGATATCGAATATGACGAGGTCGCCATGACCCGCCGTCTCTACCGTTCGGGCGAGAGCGAGTACCTTCTGAACATGCAGCCCTGCCGCCTCAAGGACATCGTTGCGCTCCTGCACGGCGTGGGCATCGGCAAGGAGGGCTACTCCATCATCGGGCAGGGCAAGGTGGAGCAGATCATGAACGCCAAGCCCGAGGACAGGCGCGCCATCTTCGAAGAGGCGACGGGCGTCATGAAGTTCAAGGCGCAGAAGGGGGAGATCGAGCGCAAGCTCGAGAACGCCAAGGACAACCTCACGGTGTTCGTTCAGCGCATGGACGAGGCGGAAAATCAGCTCCGTCCCCTGGAAAAACAGGCGGAAACGGCAAAAAAATACCGCGCTTATACGGAGGAGCTGCGCCACGAGGAGGTCAATACCTATCTCGCCAGATACGATAACTTCGCCTACGAGACGGGCAAACAGCGCGAGAAGATCGAAAAAGCCGCCGAGCAGCTCGCCTCTATCGAAGCGCGCCTTGCCGCACTCGACACGGAAGAAAACGAGACGCGCGAGGCCATCCGCAAGGCGGACGAGGACCTGCGCTCTCTCAATGAAAAGCTGCGCCTGTTCGAAGTGGGCATGGAACACAAGACGGGCGAGGCGAAGGTGCTGAATGAGCGCATCCAGGCGTACAACCGTGAGCTGCGCAGCGCTTCGGACGATGTGGAATATTCGCTGCGGCGCACTGCCGAGATCGACGGCGAGGTGAAGGCAGGCGCGGCGCGCGCAAAGGAAAACGCCGCCCGCGCCGCCCGGATCGATCACGACTGTGCCGCGCTTGAAAAACAGCTTGCGGAGCTCACGGCGCGCGTTACGGCGTTCGAGCGCATCTCGGACGAAAAACGCGCGGATGAACTCACGTCGGTGGAAAATCTTGCCGATATCCGCGCCAACGCGGGCAGCCTGACGGCACGGCGGGACGCGGTGGACGAGCGCATCGGCGAGGTGAACGCCGCCCTGGAAAAGGCGCAGGCGCGCAGGACGGAGTACGACAGGCAGCTCGCCGAATGCACAAAGGAGCGCGCGGCGTGCGAAAAATATCTTGACGAGAAGCCGCAGCGGGAAAAGGAGCTGCAGGAGGAGATCTCCTCGCTCGAGCGCTCGCGGCGCAAGCTCTCCGAGGACGTCGTGGACTGCAACACGTCCATTCTCAACCTGCAGAACAACCTGGAAATGTACGTCAACCTGAAGAACAGGTTTGACGGCTACCGCGACTCCGTGCGCAAACTGCAGCTCACCGCCAGGAACGACCCCGAGATCGGAAAGCGCATCCGCGGCGCCATCGCGGACATCGTGCGCACGGAAAAGCAGTACGAAGTCGCCATCGAAACTGCCATCGGCGGGGCGATGCAGAACCTTGTCACCGCCACGCAGGAGGACGCGCGCTGGCTCATCGAATACCTCAAGCGCACGGGCGGGGGCATCGTCACCTTCCTTCCCGTGGACGCCATGCGCCCGCGCGGCAACAGCCGCGAGATTCGCGCGGCGCTGAATGAAGAAGGCGCGCTCGGACTGGCGGACGAACTGGTGCGCTATGACGAGTACTATTCGAACATCGTAAAATACCTTCTGGACAACACCCTCATCTGCGATACCATCGCAAGCGCCACGCGCATCGCGCGCAAGTTCCCGCGCTCCTTCAAGCTTGTCACGCTGGACGGCGACACCATCGCCTCGTCGGGCGCCATGACGGGCGGCTCGCGGCGCAGGGAGAGCGGCAATCTCCTGGCGGGCGAGCGGCATATCAAGGAGTGCGAAGAGAACATCGCGCGCAAGAAAGCGGCGATGGAAAAGCTCAAAAAGGCGCTCGAGGCGTGCGACGTCGAGCTGGAACAGGCGCAGGCGGCGTATGAGGCGTTCCGCGTGAAGGTGCAGGAACAGACGGCGTCGTTCGCGGCGCTCTCGCAGCGCGCGGCCACCCTGGAGGGGCTGCTTGCCGATGCCGGGCACGATATTGCCGAGTATCAGGCGCTGCTTGAAAAACTCACCCGCACGGCGGACGATCTGAAGAACGAGGTGCTCTCCACCGAGGAGAGCGAGGAATTGCTCAACAAGATCCGCTCGGAGGCGGCGGCGGAGACCGCCGCGCGCCAGGCGGAAGGGGACGCGCTCAAAAAGGAGCAGAGCGAGCTTGCAGAGCGCATCCATGCGCTGCGCGTCGAGCGCGCCTCCATCGAATCGGCGCGCGAGGCGGACGAAGTGACGCAGCAGCGCCTGCAGGAAGAAAAGGCGTCCCTCCTGAAAAAAGTGGACGAGACGCGCGGGAATATCGATAAAACGCAGCAGCTCATCGAGCAGCTCAAGCGCGACGAGGAGCGCGCCGCCCTCACCGACGAGGAGCAGGCGACCGTCGCACGGTTGCGCGAGCGGCTTGCGGGCGTCGAACAGGAAAAGCGCACCGTTTCCGAAAATCAGAGCAAACTCGCCGAAGAAAAGCGCGGGCTGCTCACCCGTCAGATGGCGCTGTCTGAGGTCAAGCACGAATGTGAACTGGAGATCTCCAGAGCGGAGGCGAGCCTCGAGAATATGAAGCAGCGCATCGACGAGGCATACGGGCTCACCTACGAGAGCGCACAGGAACTGCGCGACGAAAACTTCGATATCACACAGGCGGCATCGCGCATCAACAGTCTGAAGCACCGCATCGGCGCCCTCGGCGCCATCAACCAGAACGCCGAGGAGGACTACGATAACCTGCTCGCGCGTTATACCGAGATGCAGACGCAGAAAGAGGATCTCGACAAGGGCATTGCCGACCTTACGGCGGTGCTCGACGAGCTCAAGGCGGAAATGCAGAAGAAGTTTGACGACGGCTTCAACGAGATCAACGCAAACTTCTCCAAGATCTTTCGCGAGCTGTTTGGCGGCGGCAAGGCGGAAATGCAGCTCGATTATACCGACTGCGACGACCCGCTCAACGCCGGTATCGAGATCATCGTGTCGCCCCCGGGCAAAAAACTCTCCAAGATCTCCCTGCTCTCGGGCGGCGAGCGCGCCTTTACGGCCATCGCCATCCTGTTCGCCATCCTCAAGTCCCGTCCCATGCCCTTCTGTATCCTCGACGAGATCGAGGCGGCGCTCGACGAGGCGAACGTGGACCGCTTTGCAAAGTACCTCAAAAAGTTCTCCAAGGAGACGCAGTTCATTGTCATCACGCACAGAAAGCCCACCATGAACCAGGCGGATATCCTCTTCGGCGTGACGATGGAAGAAAAGGGCGTCTCCAAGGTGGTTTCCGTCAAGCTCTCCGAGGTGGAAGAAAAGCTGGGCGGAGATACGGTGATATAAGGGGAGTTCACGCAAATCTTTGAGCAAAGGCTCAAATCTTTGCCGTGAATTGAAGGAAAACGCCGCCGCGGCGAGACTGCGGCTCGTTTTCCTTTGTGCAGGGATTTTGAGGGCTTCCAATTTAGCTCCCTGCACATTTACTCTTTCCCCATAAGCGCAGGTATGCGCAAATTTGGGCGCGCAGCGGAGGGCAACCCTCCTCGCGCACATGATTATAGCAAGGGCGGCTTTCTTGTCTTTGCCTCTCCTGGAAAGCCGAAGGGTTTTTAGGGGAGGTGGCTGCGGAGCGTAA
>CAJFNH010000043.1 GCA_904394195.1 Candidatus Gallimonas caecicola | reverse complement strand
GTTGCGCCTGCGCTGCGGCAGCGGGACATATCCGCGCGTGAGGAAGGAGAGCGGGCATTTACGTTCCAGCACGACCTCGGAGAGTCTGATGGCGGTGAGGATGCCGTCGCCCGTGGTGGCGTATTTGCGGAACACGATGTGTCCGGACGGCTCGCCGCCCAGAAGGGCGCCCCTGCGTGCCATCTCCTCGGAGACGAACTTATCCCCCACCTGCGTGCGCACGCACCGGATCCCCATGCGCTCGAGCGCACGGGCAAGAGCGCCGTTGGAATCCACCGTGGTCACTACGCCGCCCCCGGCATCCTCGCCGCGCTCGCGCATGTCCTTGGCGCAGACGAACAGGATGCCGTCGCCGTCCACCACTTCCCCGCGCTCGTCCACAGCGATGCAGCGGTCGGCGTCGCCGTCGAAGGCAAACCCCACGTCAAGGGCATACATCCTGACCAGCTCACACAGCCGTGCGGGACAGGTAGAGCCGCACTGCGCATTGATGTTGGTGCCGTCCGGCGTCGTACCGATGCACCACACCTGCGCGCCAAGGGCGTCAAATACCGTCTTGGCGAGCGCCCAGGCGCTTCCGTTCGCGCAGTCCAGCCCCACCCGCAGCCCGCGGAAGGAGGTGCGCGGAAGGGAGAGCAGATAGGCAAGATAGCGGTTCCTGCCCGCCACATAGTCCACCGTGCGCCCGATGTCCGCCCCCGTGGCAAGGGGCAGCGTTCCGCCGTCCAGATAGTCCTCCACGAGCGCAAGGGTGCCCTCATCCATCTTTTCGCCGTCTCCGCCGAAGAGCTTGAGCCCGTTGTCTGAAAAGACATTGTGGCTTGCGGAGATCATCACGCCGCAGTCAAACCCTTCCGTGCGCACGACATAGGAGACGGACGGCGTGGTGGTGACGTGCAGCAGGTAGACGTCCGCACCCGAAGCAGCGGCGCCCGAAGCAAGCGCATATTCGAAGGCATAGGAAGAGAGGCGGGTATCTTTGCCCACCGCGATGCGGGGACGCCCTCCGCGCGCAAAGTGCCGCCCTAAAAATCTACCCACCCGAAAGGCATGGATGGCGGTGAGCGATTCGTTCGCCCGTCCGCGGAAGCCGTCCGTTCCAAAGTACTTCATAGCACCTCCCCGCGCGGCAGCGCATTTTTATCGTATGCCGCACGGGGAAAAGGGGTGCGTTCAGCCAAGGTATTTTCCGGCGCCCTCCTTTTTGATCGTCTCGCGGCTTCTGCCGATACAAAAGTCGCCGTCGGCAAGGTCGCGCGTGAGCGTAGTTCCCGCCGCAAGAAAGCACCCCTCCCCCACGCGCACGGGCGCCACAAGGTTGCAGTTGCTGCCCAGAAACGCCCCGCTGCCGACGCGGGTGCGCGATTTATGCTTTCCGTCATAATTGACAAACACGACGCCGCACCCCACGTTGACGTTTTCGCCAAGATCGGCGTCGCCCACATAGGCAAGGTGCGCTATTTTGCAGCCGCTGCCGATGGTACTGTTCTTGCACTCCACAAAGCAGCCGATGCGCACATTGTCGCCCGTACACGTTCCCGGCCGCAGCGAGGCATACGGACCCACCGTGCAGCGCCGCCCGACGCGCGCGCCGCGCACAAAGCTGCTCTCCACGCGCGACCCCGCGCCGATCGTGCTGTCCTCGATCAGGCTGTCGCCGCTCACAACGGCGTCCTCTTCCAGCACGCTTGCGCCGCGCACACACCCCCCGCGGCGCACGATCGCACCCCGCCCGAGCACGGCGGTCACGTCCACGCGCGCGCCCTCTTCGACCAGGGCGCCCCGCCGCGCAAACATGCGCGCGCTCTCCCGGTAGGCGCGCTCGCACAGCGCCGGATAGTCGGAGAGTTCGAACAGTCCGTCCGAAGGCCCGCTCCCCTCGCGGAAGGCGCCTCCGCGCTCGAGAAATCCGCCGCGGAAGCGCAGACTGCCCGTCTGCACGGACAAAAAACGCGCGACCTCCTCCTGCGTCAGAAAGGGAAAAACCGGATACAGGACAAGTTTTTCGCCGGCGGGCGGGGCGCCGTCGAGCAGTTCGGAATCCAGATTTTCGCACATGCGCTCCAGACAGTTCTTTCCGGCAAGATCGAGTTCATAGCTTCTTTTTTTGCGAAAGGTGAAAAATGCACGTCTGACAAGATAGATCTTCATTGGTCTATCATATCAGAACGCCGCGCCCGTTTAGAACGGGCGCGGCGCGCTTTTTTTCGGTAAAATTCTATTTCATGCGCGCACGGCGCACTGCCAGCCGATATGCCTCGTACCCCCGCTCGCGCTCATCGCGCACCGCCGCGTCCGGCGCAAAAACCTGTCCCGCACGGCGATATTCGGCAACGGAGGTCTCGTCGGCGAGTCCCAGGGAGAGCGCGCAGAGCATGGCGGCGCCCAGCGCCGTGCTCTCGCGTTCGGCAGGCCTGTCCACAGCAACGCCCAGCACGTCCGCCTGGAACTGCATGAGAAAATCATTCGCGGAGGCGCCGCCGTCGCAGCGCACCGCCGAAAGAGGAACGCCGTCCCCGCGGATACAGTCGGTGAGCTCGCGCGCTTCAAAGGCGATGCTCTCGAGCACGGCGCGCACGAGGTGGGCGCGCGTGGTGCCCCGCGTGATGCCGGAAAACAGGGCGCGCGCGTCGGGGTCCCAATGGGGCGCTCCCAGCCCCGTGAAAGCGGGCACAAAGCAAACGCCGCCCGTATCGGAAACGCTCGCGGCGAGCTGCCCGCTCTGCGCGGCGTTCTCGATGAGTCCCAGCCCGTCGCGCAGCCATTGCACGCCGCTGCCCGCATGGAAGGAGCTGCCCTCCAGCGCGTACGCCGTGCGCCCTCCCAGCCGGTAGCCCACCGTCGTCAGAAGGCCGCTGTGCGAGAGAGTACACCTCTCCCCCGTGTTGAACAACAAAAAGAGCCCCGTGCCATAGGTGATCTTCCCCTCGCCCGGGCGCAGGCAGTTCTGCCCCACGAGCGCCGCCTGCTGATCGCCCGCAACGCCGCAGATGGGCAAAACTCCGTCCCGCGTGCGCATTTCGCCCATGCGCGCGTCGCAGGAGCGCACCTCGGGCAAGATCTCGCGTGGGATGGAAAAGCGGGAGAGCAGATCTTCATCCCAGTCGAGCGTACGGATGTTGAAGAGCATGGTGCGCGAGGCGTTGGTGACGTCCGTCACAAAGGAAGCGCCCTGCGTAAAGCGGAAGATGAGCCAGGCGTCCACCGTTCCCGCGCACAGCCTGCCCTGTGCGAGCAGCACACGCGCCGCGGGGACGTTGTCGAGCATCCAGCGGATCTTGCTCGCCGAAAAATAGGCGTCGGGCACCAGCCCCGTGCGCTCGCGCACCAGTTCCTTCGTTGCGCCGTCGAGGGCGGCGCACCACTCGCTCGTGCGGCGGCACTGCCAGCCGATGGCGGGGCAGACGGGCTCGCCCGTCGCTCTGTCCCAGAGCACCGTTGTCTCGCGCTGGTTGGTAAATCCGATGCCCGCGACCTCCCCTTCGCCGAAGCGCAGGCAGTCGTTGAGCACATACGCCGCCTTGTAGTAGATCTCGTCCGCGTCCTGCTCCACCCAGCCGGGGCGGGGAAAACTCTGCCCCACCTCCTGTTGCGCGCCGTACACGAACGCACCCTTCGCAAGATCATACACGAACGCGCGCACGCTTGTGGTGCCCGCGTCGAGCGCGATCACATATTTCATCCTTTTTCTCCCCTGTAAAAGTGCGTGCGGGAGGGCATGACCCCCTCCCGCACCCGTTATAGATGTTTCAGAATGTTTTTATAGATGACGGTGTCCGAATCGAGGAAGGTATTGAAGATGACGTGCAGCCCCGCTTCGGGATGGCGCAGCTTCCAGCGCATGACGGCGCCCGTGGCGATCTCCGCCGCCTCCGCCTGCGGAAAGCTGAACACGCCCGTCGAAATGCAGCAGAATGCGATCGAATGGAGCCCCATCTCCAGCGCCGTATCGAGGCAGGCGTTGTAGCAGGAACGCAGAAGCGCCCTGTCCTCCTTGGTCACTTCCCGCCGCACCATGGGTCCCACCGTGTGCAGGACATAGCGGGCGGGCAGATTGTAGGCGCGCGTGAGCTTGCAGTCGCCGCACTCCTCCTCATGCCCCTGCGCCGCAATGAGTTTGGCGCAGTCATCGCGCAACTGCATGCCCGCCGCCGAATGGATGACGTTGTCGATGCAGTTGTGGTTGGGCAGAAAACACCCTAAAAGCCCCTTGTTGGCGGCATTGACGATGCCGTCCGCCGCAAGACGGCGGATATCCCCCTGCCAGAGCGAAAGCCCGTCCGAGGCGGGGATATCGGAGGGCGACACAATGCCGCGCTCCAGCGATTCCGTCCAGAAGAGCCTGTCCTGCAGGGCGAGGATCTCGCGGGAAACGGGGTGTGCGGGGCGCTCGTTCATATAGCCGCGCACCAGTTCGCGCTTCTTTTGCGGCGTTGCGCTGAACGCCGCAATGAGCCCGCGCTCGCGCAGGAGCCACTTCAAAAGGGCGTCCGTCGCCTCCGCCTTCTCCTTTTCGTCCAGCGGCTCGGGGCGCGGATAGGGCGCAAGATCCACCACGTCGTAAATGTGCCCGCTCACCTGGAGAGCTCCCTGTTGTAATTGATGAGGCACCCCGCAAGCAAAATGCGGCGCTCCTCCGGCGTGAGCGCGCCCGTCTCGAGCGCGATATCATGCGCCTTGCCCCCCGAAATGACGGTGGCGATAAAGCGCTCCTCGCCCGAGGCGATATTTTCGGCGATGTCGGCGACGTACACATAGTCGCCCACCTTCAGCCCCGCCCGCGGGCAGGTGAAGGGAAGCATGCCCCAGTTGATGAGATTGGAGCGGTAGCGCTTGGTGGCGTACTCCCGGCAGATATTGGCGACGCCGCCCAGCACGCGCTGACAGGAGGCCGCCTGCTCGCGCGCGGAGCCGTCGCCCGGCTTGTTGGAGACGACGACGCTGCCGTACACCGTGCCCTCCGCCGGACGGAAGGCGCCCAGTTCGGCGAGCACGCTCTCCGGAAGCATTCCGCTCCCGCGCCGCGCTTCCTCGTCCGTCTTCACCTGTCCGGCGCGCCCGACATAGCCGGGGTCCTTGCGGGAGAGCGCGAACTGCGCGAGCTTCATGGGATTGGAGCGGTAGGAGCTCGTCTCCCCCGAAGGGATGAGCTCGTCCGTCGTGGTGACGGGGTCGGTGAGGACGGAGACCACCTTCATCAGAAGGTGTTTGCCGAGCGCGATCTGCGCGGGCCAGTCGGCAATGTTGGGACCGTACACGAGTTCGGCGTCCTTGTCCGGCTTTCCGATGCCGTGATAGACGCGGCTCGCGTAGATCTTATCGTCGTATCTGTACTTTTTCAGCCGCCTGTTGTACTCATAGTCGAGCGCGGAAGTGAGCACGCCGCCGTTTGCCGCCGTTGCGGCAATGGAGCGCGCGTCCATGAGCGCCACCGCCGCAAGCTGCCCCTGCGCGGGCTTGCTGCCCTCGCGGTTTTCAAAGTTGCGGGTGGTGTGACGGACGGACAGGCCGTTGTTGGCAGGCACGTCGCCCGCGCCGAAGCAGGGACCGCAGAAGGCGGTCTTGACAACGGCGCCCGCCTCCATGAGCACGCCCGTGTACCCTGCGTCCGTGAGCGCCTTGTAGACGGGCTGGGAAGCGGGATAGACGGAGAGCGCGAACGCGCCCGTGCCCACGCTCCTGCCGCGCAGGATCTCCGCCGCCTCGGCAACGTTTTCATATCCGCCGCCCGCACAGCCTGCGATGATGCCCTGGTCGACATACACCTTTCCGCAGCGCACTTTGTCGGTGAGCGTGAAGGAGTCATCCCCCTTGAGCGCCCTGCCCTGCTCCTCCGCCCTCTTGAGCGCAGGCAGCGGGTCGGCAAGGAACTCGCGGATGGTGTAGGCGTTGGAGGGATGGAAGGGAAGGGCGATCATCGGCTCCACGCGCGAGAGGTCGACGACGACGGCGCCGTCGTAATAGGCGGGCTGCGCGACCTTCATCTCGCGCCAGTCCCCCTCCCTGCCGTGCTCCTTGAGGTATTCGCGCGTCTTTTCGTCCGTCTCCCAGACGGAGGAAAGGCAGGCGGTCTCGGTGGTCATCACGTCGATGCCCATGCGGTAGTCCATCGAAAGATTTGCAATGCCGGGGCCGACGAACTCGAGGATCTTATTTTTGACGAAGCCGCTCGCAAAGGTGGCGCGGATGAGGGCGAGGGCGACGTCCTGCGGTCCCACCCCCCTGCGCAGTTTTCCTTTCAGGTAGACGGCGATCACCTCGGGGCGGGCGACGTCGTACGTCTGCTTCAGGAGCTGTTTGACGAGCTCGGGCCCGCCCTCGCCCACGGCGAGCGTGCCCAGCGCCCCGTAGCGGGTGTGCGAATCGGAGCCGAGGATCATCTCCCCGCACTTTGCCGCGCACTCGCGCATGTACTGATGGATGACGGCAAGGTGCGCGGGAACGTAGTCGCCGCCATATTTTTTTGCCGCCGAAAGGCCGAACACATGGTCGTCCTCGTTGATGGTGCCGCCCACCGCGCACAGGGAATTGTGGCAGTTGGTGAGCGTATAGGGGATGGGGAACTGCGTAAGCCCGCTCGCCTTCGCCGTCTGGATGATGCCGACGTAGGTGATGTCGTGCGAGACGATGGCGTCAAACTTCAGCCGCAGATCCTGCGCGTCGCCGACGTTGTGCGCCTTTAAAATGGCGTAAGTGAGCGTGTTTGCAAACGCCCTTTCCTTCTTGTCCGACGTAAAAAATGCCTGCGCCTCTTTGACGATGCGCCCTTCCATGTAATAGACGCCCTTTTTGATGAGCTTGACCATACCGCCCTCCCGTGAGTGTACTGTCCCTATTATATCGGATTTTGTCCGATTTTTCAAGTGTTCGGCGAAAAGAAGCGCGCATTTACCGGAAAAAGTTTTTCCAATGCGGACACAGCGTGAAAATTTGCGCGCATGCGCCCTCCCCTCTTGCATTTTTGCAAAGAATTTGCTATACTGTAGCCATGAAGGATGAGCACGCAAACATTCATACCGCCGATACGCCCGAGGTCATCGCGCCCGAGCTGCCCGCAGAAAAGCCCGGGCTGCCCTCTGTCGCGCCGGACAAAGACCGCTCTTCCCGCCCGGGGACACGCTATCGCTTCCGCTTTTCGCCGCTCACGCGCGCGGTGCTTGCAGCGGGGCTTGCGCTCTGCATTGCAGCCATCGCGCTGACGACCTGGCAGTTTGCCGACTTTTTGCGGAGCGGAGAACTTTCAAGCCTGCTCGAGTGGCTGAAATTTGCGCTGCTCTACTGCGTGAGCGGCGCGCTCTGCGTCATCATCGTCGCCATGTTCGTGCGCTCCGAGTACATTCTGACAAACGAAAGCCTCACCCTCGCGTTCGGATTTATCCGCAGCAAGTATCCCCTGCGCACCATCTATTCCGTGCACCTGTTCAAGGGGGCGAACAAACTCGTCGTCTATTTCGAGGACGCGAAGAGCAAATACATGGCGATCGTCATCAAGGACACCCTCTACGAAACGTTCGTCAAGGACCTGCTCTCGCGCAGCGAGCGCATCGCCTTCTCCTTTTCCACCGCCGAGGAAGAAGAGGAGTTCAAAAAGAAGAAATAAGTGCCGCAGACAGGGAAAGGGGCAGGACGCAAAAGTGCGTCCTGCCCCTTCTTTTTCTGAAATTTACACAGCAACGGCAGCGTCCCCGGCATACAGAGGCACACCGTGCGTTTGCAAGCGTCAGAACGCGTCCTTTTCCGTCTTGCTCCAGATGCGCGCGATCACGCGCATCTTTACAGAGAGCGGCACGCAGTGCATCAGGGCATGCAGAAGTTTGTTCCAGAAGCCGACGACGACGCGGCGGCGGTTTTTGGAGAGCGCGCGCAGCGATCTTTGCGCGACGGTTTCGGACGGGAGCGCGGACACCCTGCCGAACCAGCCGTGCGAGGCGATATTTTCGCGGATGTCCTCGCGCGTGGGGATACCGCCGGGCAGCACGACGGTGACCTTCGCCCGCCCCCGCCATTCCTCGTGCAGGGCGACAAAGAGCTGCTCAAGCCCCTTTTTGGTCGCGCTGTACAGGGCAAAATAGGGCATGGGCACGCTCGCCGACATGCTGCCCACGGCAAGTATCTCGCACTCCCCTTCCGCTACGCGGCGCGCAAAGACGGCGCGGGCAAGGGAGACTGCCCCTTCGAGATTGACGCGCGTCTGCATGACGAGCTTTTCCTCGCTGTATTTTTCCAGCGCCTTCTGCGTGTCAATTCCCGCAACGTAGACGAGGCGGGAAAAGCGCATGCCCTGTTCGTCCGCATAGGAAAAGAGCGCCTGCCGCTGTTCGCTTATGCCAAGATCGCAGGCAAACCAGGCGACGGGAAGCGCGGGAAAACGCGCGCGAAGCTCATCCGCAAGCGCAAGAAGGCGTTCCTCGCTGCGCCCCGTGAGCAAGAGCGGCTCGCCCCGCCGGGCGAGCAGCCGTGCAAAGGCGCCGCCCAGCCCGCCGCACGCGCCCGTAAGAAGGGTGTACATTCGTCTAGCGCTCCGTATGCAGCAGATTGATGAACGCCCGCAGCGAGAAGGGCGTGTTGGAATTTTTGGGAAGCGCCAGCCCCACCGAGCGCGAGGGCATGGAGGGTCTGACGTTGAGTTCGAACAGCTCGCCGTCACGCAGGCGGCGCAGGGCATATTCGCGCGGAAGGCAGCCGATGCCCATCCCCTCGGTGACCAGCCGCTTCATGAAATCCCAGCTTCCCACCTCGACGGCGGGCTGCAGCCTTACGCCCAGGCTCTCGGCAAAATGATCGACGGCGGCGCGCGCCACGGTGTTTTCCTCGAGCAACAGCAGCGGATATTCCTGCAGATCCCAGACGGAGAGCTCCCTGCCCTTGAGCTCGCCGAACGCCTCGCCTGCAACGAACACGTCGTTGAGCAGCGCCACCGTATCGGTGAGCACGATGCCGTCGTCCGCCTCAAAGGGCAGATTGAGGAAGCCCACGTCGCAGCGGTCCGTCTTGAGAAATTCGA
>CAJFNH010000042.1 GCA_904394195.1 Candidatus Gallimonas caecicola | reverse complement strand
CAATTGAGCTACACCGGCAAGGTGGTGCCTTGGGGCGGAATCGAACCACCGACAGACGGATTTTCAGTCCGTTGCTCTACCATCTGAGCTACCAAGGCAGGTGCCTTTTTTCAAGGCGCGAGCCTCACTCCGTGGGAATGGGGCTCTTTCAAAGTGGCGACCCAAAACGGGCTCGAACCGTCGACCTCCAGCGTGACAGGCTGGCGCTCTAACCAACTGAGCTATTGGGCCGTGTAGGCGGCATCGCCGCGCTTGCAATGGGCGTTGACCGTAGATGGCGTGTGGTGGGCCTTCACGGATTCGAACCGCGGACCAGCCGGTTATGAGCCGGCAGCTCTAACCGCTGAGCTAAAGGCCCGCTTATCATGGCGCCGCAATCGCAATGCTTGAATATCATATTATAATCGAAAAAAAAAGTCAAGTGTTTTTCCGCATTTTTTATACTTTTTTTGCACAAAATCCGCGATCGTCTGCCGCGCGGGATTTTCGGCACGATCCGTGTATATTCGACGCGGAATTACAGGAACGGCAACCCCGGCGCCGTTATAATAGCGTTATCGCACAGAAACGGAGGATGCGCATGAAGACGCGGGCGATGCGAAGGGAGAACACGCTCTACATCTATCTGACGGGGGAGCTGGACGAGCACTCCGTTGCCGGCGCCCGTGCCGAAGCGGACGGGCTGATAGATGAAAGCGCCGGGCTTTCGCGCGCCGTGTTCAACCTTGCCGGGGTAAAATTTATGGATTCGACGGGCATCGGCTTCCTCATCGGCCGCTATAAACGGCTCAAACGATATGGGATGCAGATGTATCTGGAAAGTCCGAATGCCGGCGCCGATAAGATCCTTGAATTGAGCGGCCTGTATTCGCTCATGCCTAAAATCTGACCCGGGGCGGGACGCCGCGTGAAGGAGGAAATATGAACGAAATGTATCTGAAGTTTTTATCCCGTTCCGAGAACGAAGTGTTTGCCCGCAACGTGGTTGCGGCGTTTGCGCTGCCCCTCAATCCCACGATTGCCGAACTGTCCGACGTCAAGACCGCCGTGTCGGAGGCGGTCACCAACTGTATCGTGCACGGCTACCGCAATACCGAAGGCTGGATCGAACTTGCATGCAGAACGGAGGGCTCCTGCCTACATATTGAAATTTCCGACAGCGGAAGGGGGATCGCCGATCTGGAACAGGCGCTCATGCCCTTTTATACCACGCTGCCGGACGAGGAGCGCTCGGGTATGGGCTTTACCATCATGCAGACGTTTATGACGGATTTTTCGGTACGATCGGAGGCGGGCAGGGGAACGACGGTGCGCATGAGCAAGCGATTCGGCGCAAGGGCAGCGGATGATGCTCGATGAAGAGAGGACGCTCGCGCTTATCCGCCAAGCCAAGGAGGGCGACCAGCGCGCCAAGGAGGAGCTGCTCTCGCACAATACTTCGCTGCTCAAGAGCATTTTGCGGCGCTATCTGGGCAAGGGCGTGGAATACGACGATCTCTACCAGCTCGCCTGTATGGGCTTTCTCAAGGCGATCGCGGGCTTCGACGAGCGCTTCGGCGTTCGTTTTTCCACCTATGCGGTGCCCATGATCGCGGGCGAGATCAAGCGTTTTCTGCGCGATGACGGCAGCGTAAAGGTGTCCCGCCTCATCAAAAAAGCCGCGCGCGACATGAATGCCTATATCGAACAATGCGTTGCCGAGCGCGGCGAACAGCCCACCGTTGCCGAACTTGCGCAAAAATTCGGCATGGACGAAGGCGAGGTCGTGTTCACGCTGGGCTCCGCGCGCATGCCCGTGTCCATCTATGAACAGGGGGACTATAAGGACGAAAAGGGCACGACGCTCGCCGAACGCCTGCCCGCGCGGGAAGATCAGGAGGACATGCTTGAAAAGCTCGTGCTCAAGGAGGCGATCGGAAAACTTCCCGAGCGGGAGAAAAAGATCGTGTTCCTGCGTTTTTTCAGGGATATGACGCAGAGCGAAGTCGCGCGCCGCATCGGCGTTTCGCAGGTGCAGATCTCGCGCATCGAGACGCGCATCATGGATAAATTCAAAGAGGAGCTGCAATAGCATTTCTCTTTTGACTTCCGGTGGCTCCGGCGGCGAATTTGTTGTAACGGTGTTAAAACATGAAATTGCGGAAACGGTGTGCTTTTTAATGGCAGCACCGTTTTTTCACATGATTTCATTGACTTTTTTTATGCTGCAATGCTATAATACAGATGCAACACATGATCCGGAGCATGATATGAATTTAAAGAAACTGCCGACGGGCGTACAGGATATTCTGCCGCGCGAATGCCGCGTTCTGGGCGACGTGCGTGCGCGTCTGACGCGCGCGTTCGAGCTGAACGGCTACGATCCCGTGCTCTCCGCCGCAGTCGAATACTACGATACCTATGCCGGTATCCGCAGCGCTCTTCCGCAGGAGCGCATGTTCAAATTTACCGATTCGGACGGGCGCCTTCTGGTGCTGCGCCCCGATGCCACGCTCTCCATCTCCCGCATTGCGGCGACCAAGCTGGATGCGGCGCATGCGCGCCTATACTATTTTCTTGACAAGTGGGACGCGCAGAACGCAGGCGGCGTCAAGAGCCGCGAGATCATTCAGGCGGGCGTGGAGCGGCTGGGGGAGGAGGGCGCTTTTTCGGACGCACAGACCATCGCCTTCGCCATCGACTGCATGTATGCGATGGGGCTGTCCGATTGCATCGTGGACGTCGGGCACGTCGGCTGCATGAAGGGACTGCTGGAGGAGTGCGGACTGTCCGACGCCCGGGCGGAAGAGGTGCGCGCCTCGCTCAACGCAAAGGACGCCCTGAATGCCGAGCGCCTTCTGAAGGCGGCGGGGGCGGGCGAGGAAACGCTCGCTGCCGTGCGGGCGCTGCCCACGCTGTTCGGCGGCGCCGAAGTGTTCGCGCGTGCGCGCGCTCTTACAAAAAACGCGCGCGTGCTGGCGGCGGTCGACCATCTGGAAAAGGTGCACCGCATCCTCGCCGACATGGGGTATGAAAAGAACGTCTGTTTCGACCTGGGAACGGGCAAAAATCTCTCCTATTATTCGGGCATCGTCT
This sequence comes from Candidatus Gallimonas caecicola, assembly GCA_904394195.1. Classification (GTDB taxonomy): domain Bacteria; phylum Bacillota; class Clostridia; order Christensenellales; family Borkfalkiaceae; genus Gallimonas; species Gallimonas caecicola. The sequence continues at coordinate 6,043 of CAJFNH010000042.1, read as the reverse complement.
TTTCGGGACTGGTGCGCGAGGTGGGCGCGCCCGTGTTGAGCGGCGGAAGGTATGACGACCTTGCCGACGACTTCGGCAAGCACATTCCCGCCGTGGGGTTTGCCATCGGGCTCAAGCGCGTTCTGATGGCGCTCGAACGGCAGGGCAATCTTCCCGAGCAGCCTCTGCCGGACGCTGCGATCGCCTGCGAAGAGGGCGCCGAGGGCGCCGCCGACGCATTGCGCCGCCGCCTCACCGGGGAGGGCAGGCGGGTGGTGCTCGCCGCCGCATACGGCGAGGGTGCGCTTGCGGATCTTGCCGCCGCGCAAAAATATTATGTCACGAAAGAGGGGGTGCGCAGGATATGATAACATTTGCGCTTCCCAAGGGCAGGCTGGCTGAGACCTCCGCCGCGCTGCTTGCAAAGTGCGGGGTGGATACCTCCGTGCTCGCCAAGGACACGCGCCGGCTCGTTCTGGAGAGTGCCGACGGTCAGTACGGCTTTTTTCTGGTCAAGCCTGCCGATGTGCCCGCCTATGTCGAAGCGGGCGTGGCGGATCTGGGCATCGTCGGGAAGGATACCCTCATCGAGGAGGGGCGCGACCTCTACGAGATGCTCGATCTGAAGATGGGGGAGTGCCGCCTGTGCATTGCGGGGTATCCGGCGCGGCGGGATGCGCTCACCAATCCCCATCTGCGCGTTGCCACCAAGTATGTGAATACCGCGCGGCGCGTGTTTGCCGACCGCGAGGAGATCGAGATCATCCCGCTGCACGGCTCCATCGAGCTGGCGCCCGTCACAGGGCTTGCCGACGTCATCTTCGACGTGGTGCAGACGGGCTCTACGCTCAAGGCAAACGGGCTGGTCGTGCTGGAGGAGGTGTTCACGGGCATCACGGCGCGGCTGGTCTCCAACAAAGTGAGTTTAAAGACGAAGGCGGGGGAGATCCTCCCGCTCATCGAACGGCTACGGGAGGCGCTCCATGAAGATCTATGAAAAAAACAACTGCGCGCCGCTCATCGAACACACATTCGCCTCGCGCGAGAAAGAGCTTTCCGCTGTGCGCGCCATCCTTGCGGATGTGCGCTCGCGCGGCGACGAGGCGGTGTTCGACTGCGAGCGCAAATTCGATGATACCGAGCTGACGGCGGAAAATTTCCGCGTCTCCGACGAGGAGATCGCCGCTGCGTATGCCGCCGTCCCCGACGAACTGCTCGCAAGTCTGAAACGGGCGATCGAGAATATCTACTCCTACCACGCGCGTGCGGGCAGGAAGGACAACGTCGTCACGCAGGCGGGTGTAACGACGGGCTACGTCGTGCGCCCTGTCTCCTCGGCGGGCATCTATGCGCCGGGCGGAACGGCGCCGCTCTCCTCCTCCGTGCTCATGGGGGTGCTCCCCGCGCGGGCGGCGGGGGTGGAGCGCATCGTTCTGGCGACGCCTGCAAAGGGGGGCGTCATCGCGCCGCTCACCCTGGTGGCTGCCGCCGAGTGCGGCGTGAGCGAGATCTACAAGATGGGCGGGGCGCAGGCGATCGCCGCCCTCGCCTACGGCACGCAGAGCGTGAAGAAGGTGGACGTCATCGCGGGCCCCGGCAATATCTACGTCACGCTCGCCAAAAAAGAGGTGTACGGCGAAGTGGGCATCGATATGCTTGCGGGGCCGAGCGAGATCATGATCGTTGCCGACGAGGGGGCGGAGCCCGCCTTTGTCGCGGCGGACATGCTCTCGCAGGCGGAGCACGACGTGCTCGCGCGCGCCATTCTGGTGACGACCAGCCGCGTGCTTGCCGAAAAGGTGGCGGCGCAGGTGAAGGCGCAGCTTGCCGCGCTTTCGCGGCGCGAGATCGCGGCGAAAGCGCTGGAGGAAGGGGGCGGTCTCATCGTTGTGAACTCCCTCGAAGAGGCGTGCGCGCTCGCCAACGAAGTGGCGCCCGAACACCTGGAGCTGTACACGCGCGAGCCGGAGGCGCTGCTTCCCTTCATCCGCAATGCGGGCGCCGTATTTCTGGGCGGCTGGACGCCGGAGCCGGTGGGGGACTACTTCGCGGGGCCCGACCATATCCTGCCCACCTCGGGCAGCGCAAAATTTTTCCAGGTACTCAACGAGGACGTGTTCACGCGCAAGATGAGCGTGATCTCCTACACCCGCGAGGCGCTCGAGCGCGACGGGGCGGACATCATCCGCCTTGCCGAGAGCGAACAGCTCACGGCGCACGCCAACGCGGTGGCTGTCAGAATGAAGGAGGGGTCATGAGAACGGCACAGACAAGACGTACGACGAAGGAGACGGACATCGCGCTCTCGCTGGCGCTGGACGGCAGCGGCAGGGCTCAAATTTCCACGGGCGTGGGCTTTTTTGACCATATGCTCGAATTGCTTGCCGTCCATTCGCGCATGGACGTGACGCTAACCTGCAAGGGAGATCTGCAGGTGGACGCGCACCACACCGTCGAGGACGTGGGCATCGCGCTGGGCGACTGCGTGAAGGCGGCGCTCGGCGACAAGCGCGGCATCGCCCGCTTTGCGGACAGGCTGGTACCCATGGACGAGGTCGCCTCGCAGGTCGCCGTCGACTTCAGCGGCAGACCCTGTCTCATTTTTGAGGATACGTTGTCCGGAAACGTGGGCAATTTCGATATGGAGCTCGTGGAGGAATTTCTGCGCGCCTTCTCAACGCACGCGGGCTGCAACCTCTACGCGCACATCCTGCGCCCCGGCAACCGCCACCACATGGCGGAGGCCTTGTTCAAGGCGCTCGCCCTGTGCATCCGCGACGCCGTCGCCATCGTCTCGGACGGCGTGCCCTCCTCCAAGGGGATGCTCGAATGATCGGGATCGTCGACTACGGCATGGGCAATCTGCGCTCGGTGCAAAAGGCCGTCGAATACCTGGGCGGGGAGGCTCTCATCTCCGCCGAAGAGCAGGCGTTGGACGGCTGCGAGCGGCTCATCCTGCCAGGCGTGGGCAGCTTTGCGGCGGGCATGCAAAATCTGAAGGCGGCGGGGCTGGACGCATACCTCGTGCGCCGCGTTGCCGATACGCCCCTTCTGGGCATCTGCCTGGGCATGCAGTTTTTGCTTTGCGCAAGCGAGGAGGAGGGCGAGCACGCGGGGCTGGGGCTCATTGACGGGCGCGCCGTTCGTTTCGACCGCGGCAAGATCCCGCACATGGGCTGGAACAGCGTGGAGCAGATGCGTTCGCCGCTGTTCGCGGGCATGGAGAGCGGCACCCAGTTTTATTTTGTGCACAGCTATTATGCCGATGTCGCCGCAGAGGACACCATCGGCACCACACAGTACTATCGTACGTTTGCTTCCGCGATCGCGCGGGGGAATGTGTACGGCGTGCAGTTTCACCCCGAAAAGAGCGGGGCTGCGGGGCTGCAGCTCCTGCGCAATTTTATGAGGCTCTGATATGATACTCTATCCTGCCATCGATATCCTGAACGGGCGCGCCGTGCGCCTTCTGCACGGCAGACGGGGGGAAGTCACCGATTATGGCGATCCCGTGGACTGCGCCCGCCGCTGGGTGGACGCGGGAGCCGGGATATTGCACGTCGTCGATCTGTCCGGCGCGTTCGGCGAAGGGAGCAGCTTTGAAAGGACGCTCGAGCGCATCGCAAAGCTGGGCGTTCCCGTGCAGTCGGGCGGAGGGCTGCGTTCGATGGAGGCCATCCACCGCCGCTTCCGTTCGGGCGCGGAGCGCGTGGTGCTGGGCACCGTGTGCGCCGAGCAACCGGAAGTGCTCTATGAAGCTGCGGAAAAATACGGCAGCAGGATCGTTGCCGGCATCGACGCGGTGGACGGGCGGCTTGCCGTGCGCGGCTGGACGCAGGTCGCCGATAAGGACGCCTTCGAGTTCGGCTGCGAGGCGAAGGCGCTGGGCATTTCGGACGCCGTGTTCACCGACGTGGGGCGGGACGGCGCCATGACGGGCGTCAACCTTGCCGACACCGTGCGGATGGGCGAGACGGGGCTCAATATCATCGCCTCGGGCGGCATCCGCGGCATCGACGATCTGCGCGCCCTGAAGGCGCACGGCGTGTACGGCGCCATCCTGGGCAGATCGCTCTATACGGGGATGCTCGATCTTGCCGCGGCGATCGAAGAGATGGCGGCGGAGGGGAAGTGATGGTACGCAAACGCATCATCCCGTGTCTGGACCTGAAGGACGGGCGCGTGGTCAAGGGAGTCAATTTTGTCGGTCTGACAGACGCCGGAGACCCCGTTGAAACGGCAAAGGTGTACAACGCATTCGGCGCGGACGAGATCGTCTTTCTCGATATCACGGCAAGCTACCGCGGCGATACGCCCATGTGGGACGTCATCGCGCGGGCGAGCGAGCAGGTCTTTCTGCCCCTCACCGTGGGCGGCGGCATGCGCACGGTGGAGGACTTCCGCCGCATGCTCTCATGCGGGGCGGACAAGATCGCCGTCAATTCGGCGGCGCTGAAAAACCCAGAACTCATCACGGAAGCGGCGCTGAAGTTCGGGCGGCAGTGCGTGGTACTCGCCGTGGACGCCAAACGCAATGCGCAGGGGCGCTGGGATGTCTACCTCAACGGCGGCAGGGTGAACACGGGCAGGGATGCCCTCGAATGGATCGCCGAGGGGGTAGAACGCGGCGCGGGCGAGGTGCTGCTCACCAGCATGGACCGTGACGGGACAAAGGCGGGCTACGACCTCGAACTCACGCGGCAGGCGGCGCGGGCGGTGAACGTCCCCGTCATCGCCTCGGGCGGCGCGGGCAGGATGGCGGACTTTTACGATGTGCTCACCGCGGGAGAGGCGGACGCAGCGCTCGCCGCGTCCCTCTTCCACTTCGGCATCATCAACATGCGCGATCTCAAAAAATATCTTGCGGAACGGGGCGTACTCGTCCGTACGGAGGGACTCTGATATGGAAAACGTAAAATTCGATGCAAACGGGCTCATCTGCGCCATTGCGCAGGACTATGAGACGGGCGAAGTGCTCATGCAGGCGTATATGAACGCCGAGGCGCTTGAAAAGACGCTGGAAACGGGCTATGCGCACTACTTCAGCCGTTCGCGGCAGAAATTGTGGAAGAAGGGAGAGACGAGCGGGCACACGCAGAAGGTGATCTCCGCCTCCTTCGACTGCGACAGAGACTGCCTGCTCATGCAGGTGGAGCAAAAGGGCGCAGCCTGCCATACGGGCAACAGGAGCTGTTTCTTCGACCGGGTCATCAGCGGGGACAGGGAGGGGCTCACCTTCCTGGGCGAACTCGCGCGCATCGTGGCGGACAGGAAAGAGCACCCCGTGGAGGGCTCGTACACGGCGTACCTTTTCAGCCGCGGCGTGGATAAGATCGCCAAAAAGATGGGCGAGGAAGCGGTGGAAACGGTCATCGCGTCCAAGAACGACGACAAGGCGGAACTCACGCACGAGCTCTCCGACCTCATGTACCACCTGCTCGTGCTCATGCGGGAAAAGGAAGTATCCCTTTCCGATCTGTGCACCGAGCTTGTGCGCCGCCACAACAAGTGAGCTGTGCCGGTACGCATAAGCCGCTCGGCAGAGAACGAAAGCCTATGCCGATAAGAAAAGCTGCATCGGCGGGCATTCGTCCGGAGACTTCAGGGAATGAATGGCGGCGCGCTTTTCAGGACCGCTGAAATATGATTTTTGTGTGAAAGCGCGAAAAAGCCTTTTTGGAATGTTGACAATTTAATTGGAAAATGATATGATAAAAGGACGTTGAAATTGTGAGAGATTTTGGCGTTCTTTTATTTTATCCGACTTGCATCATTTATGCAGGGATACAGATTTATGAGAAAACATTTTCTTCCGGAGGTATAATTTTGTTAAAAACATTGTCAAAATGCATCCGGGAATATAAGACGGCATCCATCCTTTCGCCGCTCTTTGTTACGATCGAGGTCGTTCTTGAATGTCTGATCCCGTTCGTCATCGCGCAGCTGATCAACGTGATCGACGTGTCGGATCCGACCGCCATCGATATGGGGCAGGTATGGATGTACGGCGGTATTCTCGTCGCAATGGCGATCGTCTCGCTGGCTACGGGCGCGCTGGCGGGCG
>CAJFNH010000041.1 GCA_904394195.1 Candidatus Gallimonas caecicola | reverse complement strand
CAGACCTTGCCTAGTTCCCCCCGACGAGCGCTCCCGTAACATCGTTGTGGATTCCGCTTAATTTACGCTCCGTACACCGCAGGTGTCATCTATAGTATATCATGTTGCCGCGCAAAATGCAACTGCCATACACAGGAAAGATGCGGAAAATCTGTGTTGACTTCCGGCACGGCGGTTATCGGGTCGCTTCCGCTTCGAGAGCGCCGAGGAAGGGATAGATCTCGCGCTCGTAATTGAGGCCGTATTTTCTGTCCTGTACCTCTTTTTGGGTGCGCAGGATGGCGCGGTAACAGAACTGCGCCGTGATATCGAGCGCCCGTTCCGGAGGAAGCCCGCGCATCAGGCACCCGCAGAAGGCGGATGCGAACACGTCGCCCGCGCCGTGGAAGGAGCCCTCCACGCAGGGAATGGCAAGCCGCTTGTCGTCGCCGTCCCGATAGTAAATATAGTACCCGTTTTCGCTTTTTGCACCCGTGATCACGGGATGGGGGCAGATCTCGCCCAGCTTTGCAAGGGCGGCGGAAAAGTCGCGCGTGCCCGTCAGAAGATAACTTTCCGTCTCGTTGGGCAGAATGTAGTCCGCTTCGGCGCACAGGGAGAGCATTTCGGCGGCAAAGGCGTCGTCAAAGCCCTTGTAGAAGGTGAAATTATCGCCCAGGACGGGATCCACCACAAAGATGCCGTCCTTTTTCAGAAAACGACGTCTGATATCTTTGACAAACGCGATCTGTGCGCGGCTGCCCAGATAGCCGCTGTAGATAAGGTCGTATTGCAGGCCGAGCGTCTGCCAGTGGTCGGCAATTTTTTTCATTTCTTCGTCGAGAGACAGAAATGTATAGCCGGTAAATCCGCCCGTATGGGTGGAGAGGAGGGCGGTGGGCAGAATGTCGCAGGTCACGCCGCATGCCGAAAGAACGGGCAACGCAACGGTCAGGGAACATTTTCCCACGCAGGATATATCGTTGACGGCAAGTACACGCATAAGGGTGCTCCTTCGAAAAGTTGTTTCGGATTATACGCCTTTTGCGCTCGTTTGTCAACAGATCGGCATGCTGCTTTAAAAAATCCGCAAAATAATGGCGTGCATGCCCGCAAACAATATACAAGGCGGGCGGAACGTGGTATAATAGTACGGTGCGCGCGGATCCCCCCGCGGGGAGGGCTCTTTTGCGCTGCATGCCCTTACAAAGGAGAAAATATGGATCCCTTCCTCTATGTGGTCATCGTCACCGCCATTGCGGGCGTGGGCGGAACGGGGCCGGGCGGGCTTTTGGGCGTCCTGTTCACCCGTAATTCGGAAAAACTCGTCAGCCTTCTGTTGAGCTTTGCGGGCGGCGTCATGCTCTGCATCGTCTGCCTCGATCTGCTTTCGGACGCGCTTGCGCAGGCGCCCGGATCGGTGGGCAACGTCTTTCTCGTCATCGGCATGACTGCCGTCGGGTTCGGCGTGATCTATCTTCTCAACGCCATCATCGATAAAAAGACCAACCCTGAAGTCAAGCATATCGATAAAGCACACCCGAAAACTGCGGATCAGCTCTCCTAACTCATCCACAGCGATCACTATGAGGAGCATAAAAAAGGAATATGAACAGACGGGGCAGCAGAAGTCCCGCCGTCAGCTCTTTCTGGCCGGGCTCGTCATGGCGTTCGCCATCGCGCTGCACAACTTTCCGGAGGGCATGGTCATCGGGGCGTCCTATGCGAGCGACGTCGTGAGCGGCGGTATCGGCAGCCTTGCCATTGCCATCGTCATCGGGCTGCACAACGTGCCGGAGGGCATGTCGGTCGCCGTGCCGCTTGCGGCGGGCGGCATGAAAAAGGTGCGCGCGACCCTCATCACGGCGGTCACGGGCGCGCCCACCATACTCGGCGCCATCGTCGGCTACTTGCTGGGCGCGCTCTCGCCCGTCTGGCTCGCTGTTTCGTTGAGCTTTGCAAGCGGCGCCATGCTGTACGTCGTGTTCGGCGAACTGCTGCCCGAATCCATCCTCATGTGGCGCTCCAAGGCGCCCGCCTTCGCCATGCTTGCGGGGCTTCTGGTCGGCTTGCTCATCCTGTATATCTGACAAAAGACGCAGGAAGAAAAACAGAGTTGCCAAAAACGCTTTACAAATGCAGGGGAAACAGGTATAATAGAGAAAAAGCATAGGGCGTTAAGGAAGGACGCGTCCGCATGCAGGGCTCTTTGCACAGAGAGCTCCCCGCCTGCTGAAAGGGGAGCCGAAGGGAGCGTGCGGGTATCACCTTCCGTGCCTGCGGGGTGAACGTCGAGTAACTTCGCACGGGGTCGCAGCCCGTTATCCTCTGCGGCATATGTTCGTATGTTTTGGTGGTTATAAGGTCATCGTATTTGATTCCAAAATACGGTGACTTATTTTTATATTGCAGAGAACAGGAGGGCTCTTTATGTACAAAAAGGTAGATACGTCGCTCGATTTCGTTGCGCGCGAGCAGGAAGTCATCGACTTCTGGAAAAAGAACGATATCTTTGAAAAGTCCGTTGAAAAGAACGAGGGGGGCGAGGAGTTCTCCTTTTTTGACGGCCCGCCCACGGCGAACGGCAAGCCGCATATCGGGCACATTTTAACGCGCGTCATGAAGGATATCATCCCCCGCTATCAGACGATGAAGGGCAAGCACGTCTTAAGAAAGGCGGGCTGGGATACGCACGGCCTGCCCGTCGAGCTGGAAGTGGAAAAGTCCCTGGGCATGGACGGCAAGCAGGACATTGAAAAGTACGGCATCGAGCCCTTTATCAAAAAGTGCAAGGAATCCGTCTGGAAATATACCGACGAATGGCGCAGGATGAGCGAGCGCGTGGGCTACTGGGTGGACATGGACCATCCCTACGTCACTTATCACGACGATTATATCGAGTCGGTGTGGTGGGCGCTCAAGGAAATTTACAAGAAGGGGCTCCTCTATAAGGGCCACAAGATCGGTCCCTACTGCCCGCGCTGCGGCACGGCGCTCTCCTCGCATGAGGTCGCGCAGGGCTATAAGGACGTCAAGGAGACGTCCGCCGTCGCGCGCTTTCGCGTGAAGGGGCGGGAAAACACCTTCATCCTCGCCTGGACGACCACGCCCTGGACGCTGCCCTCCAACGTGGCGCTGTGCATGAATCCGGACGAGATGTACGTCGAGATCGAATCGGACGGCGCGCGCTACATCCTTGCCGAGGCGCTCGTTCCCAATTTCTTCGAAAACTACACGCTCGTAGAAAAGCGCACGGGCAAGGAATACGAGGGCACGGAGTACGAGCCGCTCTTTTCCTGGGCGCAGGGCACTTTTTCCGAAAAGGCATATTATGTCGTGTGCGATACCTACGTCACGCTCACGGACGGCACGGGCGTGGTGCATATCGCGCCCGCCTTCGGCGAGGACGACTACAAGGTGGGCAGGCGTTACCGGCTGCCCGTCGTGCAGCTCGTCAACGAGCGGGGCTGCTTTGACGAGCGCTGTCCCGAGCTGGACGGGCTGTTCGCCAAGAAGGCGGACAAGCTCATCCTCGGCATGCTGGAAGAAAAGGGGCTTTTGTTCAAAAAGCTGCCCTATGAGCACAGCTATCCCTACTGCTGGCGGTGCGATACGCCGCTGCTCTACTACGCGCGCTCGAGCTGGTTTATCGAAGTGACCAAGGTCAAGGACAGGCTCATCGCCGCCAACCGTTCGGTCAACTGGATGCCCGAGACCATCAAAGAGGGGCGCATGGGCAACTTTCTGGAGAACGTCATCGACTGGGGACTCTCGCGCGACAGGTACTGGGGAACGCCGCTGCCCGTATGGGTGTGCCCCGACTGCGGCGAGATCGAAGTCATCGGCTCCAAGGCGGAACTCAAGGAAAAGTGTCACGTTGAGGGGGATATCGAGCTGCACCGTCCCTACCTGGACGAGCTCACCTGCACCTGCCCCAAGTGCGGCGGCAAGATGAAGCGCACGCCCGAGGTCATCGACTGCTGGTTTGACTCCGGCTCCATGCCTTTCGCGCAGTATCACTACCCCTTTGAGAACAAGGACCTGTTCGAGGAGACCTTCCCCGCCGATTTTATTTCGGAGGCGGTCGACCAGACGCGCGGCTGGTTCTATACGCTGCTCGCCATCTCGACCATTCTCTTCGACCGCGCGCCCTTCAAAAACTGCATCGTTCTGGGGCACGTCAACGATAAGGACGGCGTGAAGATGAGCAAGCACAAGGGCAACGTCGTCGACCCCTGGAGCGTCCTGGACAAGCAGGGCGCGGACGCGGTCAGATGGTACTTCTACACCAATAGCGCGCCGTGGATCCCTTCCCGCTTCGGCGCCGAGGCGGTCAGCGAGGTGCAGAGAAAGTTCCAGGGCACCCTCTGGAACACCTATGCCTTCTTCGCGCTGTACGCCGAGATCGACGGCTACGATCCCTCCAAGTACGACCTGAAAACGTGCAAGCTCTCGTTGATGGACAGGTGGGTGCTCTCAAAACTCAATACGATCGTGAAAAAAGTGGACGCGATGCTCGCCGAATACAACATCACGGACAGCGCGCGCGCCATTCAGGACTTCGTGGACGAGCTCTCCAACTGGTATGTGCGCCGCGGCCGCGAGCGCTACTGGGGGAGCGAGATGACGCAGGACAAGGCGGCGGCGTACACCACGCTCTACACTGTGCTCGTCACGCTCGCCAAGCTCCTTGCGCCCTACACGCCCTTCATGGCGGAGATGATGTATCAAAACCTCGTGCCCGCGTTCTATCCCGAAGCGCCCGTCTCCGTGCACCTTTGCGACTTCCCCGTGGCTGACGAGAGCCTCATCGATCCCGCGCTCGAGAAGGGCATGGAGGACGTGCTGGAAATCGTGGTGCTGGGCAGAGCGGCGCGCAACGCGGGGAACCTGAAAAACCGTCAGCCGCTCGCCGAAATGCTGGTGGCAAGCGCCGCGCCCGTCCGGCTCGACGCAGAGCTTACGGCGGTCGCGCTCGACGAGCTCAACGTCAAATCCATGCGCTTTGTGGAGGACGGCGCGTCCCTTGTGAAGTACGTCTTAAAGCCGCAGCTGCGCACGCTCGGTCCCAAGTACGGCAAGCAGCTCAAGGCAATCACGCAGTTCCTTTCGGAGTGCGACGGCGCGCAGGTCGTCTCCGCCGTCAGAAATGGCGGCAGCTATACCATCCCGCTCGACCCGCCCGTCGTGCTGCTCGAGGAGGATTTGCAAATCGGCGTTCAGTCGCCGGAGGGGTATTCTGTGGCGACGGGCGGCGCCCTCACCGTGGCGCTCGATACGCGCCTCACCGAAGAGCTGCTGGACGAGGGCTGCGAGCGCGAGCTCGTCTCCAAGATCCAGACCATGCGCAAGGAGGCGGGCTTTGAGGTCACCGACCGCATCGACGTGTATTACAGCGCGCAGGGCCGCGCGGCGCGCATGTTGCAAAAGGGCGCGTTCGCCGCAGACGTGCTTGCCGCAAGCGTGCAGGCGGGCGAAGCGCAGGGCTTTACCAAGACGGTGGACATCAACGGCGACAAGGTGACGCTCACGCTCGTGCGCCGGAACGGCTGAACGTTGTAAAACATTTGTAAATTTTTGCAAACGCCCGCGTTTTGGCTTGCCAAACGCGGGCGCTATGGCTATAATTAGGTCAAACCACGAGAGAGTGAGGATAGAGATGGGGGACATCCTGATCACCTTTGCGGTGCCGTGTTACAACTCGGCTGCATATATGCGCAACTGCATCGATACGCTGCTCACGGCGGGGGAGGCGGCGCAGATCGTCATCGTCAACGACGGCTCATCGGATGCGACGGGCGCCATTGCGGACGAATATGCCGCGAAGTACCCTTCCGTCGTCGAGGCGGTGCACAAGGAGAACGGCGGGCACGGCTCGGGCGTCAATGCGGGACTGGAACGTGCAAAGGGGCTGTTTTTCATGGTGGTCGACTCGGATGACCGCCTCGATCCCGAAAGCCTTTCCAAGGTGCTTGACAGGATCCGCGCGGATCATGCTTCCGGCTCCCTGCCCGATATGTATGTGACCAACTACGTCTACGAAAAGCCGTCTGCACATTCCCGTTTCCCGCGCCGGTATGAAAAGAATTTTCCCATCGGAAGAATGTTCGGCTGGGAGGAGGTAAAGCCCTTCCGTTTTTCCAACGTACTGCTCATGCACTCCATGCTCGTGCGCACGCAGGTATTGCGCGACTGCGGTCTGCGCCTGCCCGAACATTCCTTTTATGTGGACAATATCTATGCCTATCAGCCCATGCCGCATGTTAAGACGATGTTCTATCTGGACGTCGATCTGTACCGCTATTATATCGGCAGGGAAGATCAGTCGGTCAGCCGCAAAAATATCGTCGCGCGCTACAAGCAGCAGGTGGGCGTTACGGACTTCATGATCCGCTGTTACCGCTATGCGCAGCTCAAGGAGATGCACCCCCGCCTCAAGCGGTATATGAAGCACGATATCAACGTGCTCATGTGCCTTTCGCTTATGTTCACCACGGGCGGAAGGGACGATCTTGCGGAGCGCAAGGCGACGCTCAAGCGCATGTGGAGCGACCTCAAGGCGGAGGACAGGGAGATGTACAATTTTCTGCGCCATCGCTCTTACATTGCGCTCATCTGCTGGATGCCCTTCTCCTGGCAGCGCTTTTTTACGACGGCGGGCTATTATTATTTCAGCAAAAAGCTCAAGTGCAGCTGACTGTGCTGCGCCAGAGAGCCGTGCGTGCGGGCACGGCTCTTTGATTTTTCCGGCGGTCGCTTTTTTGCGCGATTTTGTTGCCGAAAAGGACGGTTTTGTGATATACTGTATTATAGTGCCGTGGGAAAAGGAGGTCGCTTTTGAAAAATCTCATCCTCAAGATCCGCGAAGGCGATCTGTTCCGTTTTTTTGACAGCGAAGAGCGCACGGAGCTGACGATAGGCTCCCGCCGTTCGGCGGATATCGTCGTGAAATCGCAGCTCGTCGAGCCCGTGCAGATCCGCCTTCTGCTCAAGAACAACGTCTGGTATGCGGAGGATCTCACGCCGGAGAACGCGCGCAGCGTAGTGCTGCTCGACGGCAGGCGCTTCAAGCGCCCCATGATGAAGCTGGACGGCGCCTTGAGCATCCGCCATGCGGGAAAAAAGGAAAAAGAGGACATTGTGCGCATCACGCCCGTCAGACAGTTCACGCGCAAGCGTACGGGAAACAATTTTGATCTGACGGCAAAGACGCTCACCACGGTGGGCAGCGGCGAAAATTGCGATATCCGCGTCAACAATCCGCTCGTCTCCGAAAAGCATTTCTTCATCGTGTACGACGGGGAGGGGTGCTATGTTGAGGACGCGCACAGCGTGAGCGGCACCTATGTGAACAACAAAAAGGTCAAACGGCAGAAGCTGGGCGACTATGACCGCATCTCCATTCCCTCGGCGGCGTATATCTTTTACCGCAATACGCTGCTCTATTCCACGGCGCAGGGGGGCATCCGCATCGACGCCGTGGATGTGTGCAAACGGGTGCGCGAGCGCAATTCGCGCGCAAAGGTCTCCCTTGTCACCAATGTGACCTTCCGTATCGAGGCGGGCGCCTTTGTGGCGGTGGTGGGCGGCAGCGGCGCGGGCAAATCCACGCTGCTCGACTGTATCAACGGCATGCGCCCCGCTACCGAGGGGAAGATCTATTACGATACCAACGACTATTACGAGAACATGAATACCTATAAGGGCGTGGTGGGGTATGTGCCGCAGCGGGACATCATGCACGACGACCTGACCGTTGCCGACGCGCTGCGCTATACGGCAATGCTGCGCATGCGCGCCGACCTGCCCGCGCCGGAACTTCACGAACGGGTGCAGGCGGCGATCGCGGACGTGCATCTGCAGGGGAAGGAGGGGCTGCGCATCAGCGCGCTCTCCGGCGGGCAGAAAAAGCGGGTGTCCATTGCCATGGAACTCCTGTCCGACCCCAAAGTCATCTTCCTCGACGAGCCCACGAGCGGGCTCTCGCCCGATCTGGATATGGAGATGATGGCGCTTCTGAAGGACCTTTCCAAGAAGGGGCGCACCATCGTGGTCATCACGCACGCGATGGAAAATCTGGACAAATGCGACAGCGTGGCATTTCTGGGCAGGGGCGGCAGGCTCTGTTATTACGGGGCGGCAAAGGACGCTTTCCGCTGGTTCAACCGCCGCAGCTATTCGCGTATTTTCGAAGCGCTCACCGACGAGGCGACGAGCGAGGCGTTCGCCAAAAAATACCGCCGCAGTCCCTACTATAAGGAGCTGTACGCGCAACTTACCGAGGAATACGGCAAGGGCTGCTGCCTTCCGCCCGAGGAAGAAGAGGCGGAGGCGCCCTGGGAAAAGCCGCCGAAAGACCTGCCCGCGCGGCGCGCGCACAGGAACGGGGAGGAGGACGCATGAAAAAATTCCGCCGCCGTTCCGCGCGCATGAATCTCATGCACTACCGCGTGCTCGTCGCACGGTATTTCCGCCAGATCTTTTCCTCCTTGGGCACCCTGCTTCCCCTCGTGCTGCAGGCGCCCGTCATGCTCGTCATCGTCTGGCTGGTGAGCCGGAAGGACGCCTTCACGCTCAAGTCGCCCGACGCGCTCACGGGCGCCAACGTCACGCTCTTCATGCTCGTGATCATGAGCGCGCTCATGGGCATCCTCAACAGCTACCGCGAGATCTGCAAGGAGCGCGACATTCTCTCGCGCGAGGTATTCGGCGGACTGGATATCACGGCGTACGTCCTGTCCAAGGTCACCGTCCTCTCCGTCGTGGGCATCGTGCAATGCGCCGTCCTGTTCGGTGGAACGCTCATCTTCATCGATTTTGCCTTTCCGTCCCCCGCCACGGGGTATGTGTGCTGCTATGCGGCGATGGCGCTCACCAATATCAGCGTCATGACGGTGGGATTGTTCATTTCCGCGCTTTTAAAAAAGTCGGAGAGCGCCATCCTGCCCGTTCTGTTCATCATCATCGTGCAGGTGGTGTTCTGCGACAGTCTGTTCTCGCTCGAAGGGGCGGCGGGCTGGGTGCGCTACGTCACGCCGAGCGCCTGGGCGATCGCAGTCATGAGCCATGAGTGCGCGCTCAACGACTGGGCGCCGCAGATCTTTCAAAAGCCCATGTTCGATCTCAATCCGCTCATCGGGCTTGCCGTGCTTGCGGCGATCGCGCTCGCATTTATGCTGCTCACCATTTTGCGCCTGAAGCGCGTCTACCGCCAGAAAGACTGAAAAAACCCGGAAACGTTCCTGTTTCCGGGTTTTTAT
>CAJFNH010000040.1 GCA_904394195.1 Candidatus Gallimonas caecicola | reverse complement strand
TGAGCGCACCGCTCGCCGAAGAGGTCACAAACTGGCACGCAAGCACGAGCGCAGAGATCCACTGGTTTGACCGCTATTCCAACGAGTTCCGGGAACAGGCGCGCATCATTGCAGAAGAAACGCCGTAAACAGATGCGCCGGCGGGCAAATGCCCGCCGGCGCATCTGTAAAATTCGGAGCGCACATATGTCCCGCAGGGCATACGCGGCGCATCAGCGCAGGATGACGGAGCCGGAGACCGCGCAGATCTCCTCCCCCTCCTTCAGAACGATAGTGTCGCCGTGCGAGAAGTTGCGCACGAGCCCGCCCACACGCAATTTGAAGGTGTGCGCCGCGTCGTTCGCCGCAAGCGCGGTATAGGTACCGGGCAGAAGGTCGCTGTCCTTTTCGGCGCGGTACGTCTTGCCAGCCGCCAGCACAAAGTCTCCCTCCGCATGCGATACATTGACGGCGCCTCCCCGTTCCACGCTGGCGTCTGCGGAATAGCGCACGCCGTCCTTGACGACGACCTCCTCCGCATAGCGCGCGCCTGCCGCGGTCTTCTTCTTTTGGGCGCGGTATTTCACATAGATCGCAACGGCGGCAATGATCGCCGCTGCAAGCGCGATGGCGAGCACAAGGATGATGATCTGTTCGATTGTCATAGCGTTCCCTCCGTGCAGAGCGCGTTTGCGCTCCGCGTTCTTCCACTCAATCTTATCACACGCCCGGCGATTTGTCAAGATATGCGCGCAACTTCATGCCGCACCCGTTGACAAACGGCGCAAAAACGACTATAATGATAAAAAACATCTGCGGGGGAAATTATGCAGCCCATCAAAAAAGCACTGCGAAACAGTTTTATTCTTAGCATCATCCTCACGCTCTGTCTGCCGCTGGGCGGCGTGATGATGGGCGTGGGCTTTGCCATCGAACAGCCCGCCGTCTGGGGGATCGGCATCGGTATGATCGCCATCGGCTTTTACGGAACCCCCATCGGCTGGACGGCTGCCTACGCGCCCAAAAAAACGCTCTACCGCATCGTGAGCGCCGTCATGGAAGAACATCTTCACACCGTACAGGAGATCGCCGTACAACTCTCCCTCTCTGAAAAGGACGTGCGCAACCGTCTTGACCAGTGTTTTCAGAAGCGCTATCTTCCCGGCATCAAGCGCAACGGCGATACGCTCATCCTCAACGAAAATACCGAGCTGGGGAAAGAGGAACTCTACGCCGAGTGCACCGCCTGCGGCGCGCGCTTTCTGTACACGAAGGACGAAAAGGTCTGCCCCTACTGCGGAACGCCCGTCAAAAAATAACGAAATCATGAAAAAGCCGCTCCTGCGCGATACGCAGGGGCGGCTTTTCTCGTTTTGATTTATTGCGTGAAGAGCGCGCTGCGCTCCCCGATGAGCTGCCCGACCTTGGCAAGGTAAGTAGGAATATCCTTGGGACTGCCGTGGCGCTCGATGCGCTTGCCGCCCGCGAACAGCTTTTTGGAAACGGCGTTCGCGCCCACGGCAAGGTTGTCGCACGTCTCCTCCATCACGTCCACATTGTACACGCATGCGCGTCCCGGCTTGGTCCAGCCCACGTTCTCGTGCGCGCCCGCCATGTACTTCTGGCGATAGAGGTAATAGGGCTCATATCCCGCCGCCGTGAGCGCCTTGCGCGAGTAGGCGATCATCTCCGCAAGCCGCCCCTCCTGAAGACGAGCGGTCTCCTCTTTAAGGCGGGCGCCCTTTTTCAGGCAGAGTGTATGCACCGTGATATTGTCGGGCGAGAGCGCCGCCGCCTCGTCCACACTGGCGCAAAATTCTTCATACGTTTCGTCCGTGAGCCCCGCGATGAGGTCGCAGTTGACGGAAAAGCCGAAGGGCGCGGCGAGCGCAAAGGCGTCGCGCACCGCCTGTGCCGTGTGCTTTCTTCCGATGCGCGCGAGCGTGGCATCCGAAAAGCTCTGCGCATTGATGCAGATGCGCGTGACACCGTACTGCCTGCACACTTCCAGCTTTTCGCGCGTGAAGGTGTCCGGCCGTCCCGCTTCCACCGTGTATTCGCAGCCGTTCTTGCGCAGGGGCGCCACCGCACGGAGCACCTGCTCCAGCTCCTGCGCCTCCAGGGCGAAGGGCGTGCCGCCGCCGATATAGACGGAGCGCAAGTTCCCGATGAGGGGCGCTGCCGCCGCAAGTTCTTCCTCCAGCGCGCGAAGGTAGTCAGGCAGATACTTTCTGGTCGCCGCAATGGGCGCGGTGATGAAGGAACAGTATTCGCACTTGGTGGGACAGAAAGGAAGGGACACGAACAGGTCGCAATTCCCCTCCCGCCGCTCCAGGATGCCCCGCTGCCCTTCGATGACGCGGCGGGTGAGCGCGATGTTTTCGGGCGAAACGCACATGCGCTCAAAGAGCGGCTCGAAGGGCCGCCCCGCCTCCAGTTCGGCATAGGCAAGGCGTGTGGGGCGAATGCCCGTCAGCGCCCCCCACGGCAGGCGGACGCCCGTGCGCGCGCAGAGCGCACGGTACAGCGCGAGCTTGGCGTAACGCTTGGCAAGGCTCTTGTACTGCAGGTCTCCCGCAAAGGACGCCTCGTCGCGGAAAAAAGAGGTCTCCCACTCCACCGTGACGGTATTTTCAAAGGCGCCGCCCGTATAGCGCATGCTCTGTTCGATATGCAGCGCCTGCGCGCCCTCGAACAGGCGGACGACGTCCATGAGTTCGGGATGTAAAAATTCTTCGTTGCACGTCAGCATCTGATCCACCCGTTGTTGCGGCGCTCATACCCGAGCGTCGTATCCTCGCCGTGCCCCGGGTACACGGGGAAGTTCCCCTCCAGCGCGTACAGTGCCTTCACGCTTGCCGTGAGCTGCGCGCCGCTGCCCGTGGGCAGATCCGTTCTGCCCACACTGCCTGCGAACAGCGTGTCGCCCGTAAACAGCTTCCCGTCCGCCAGAAAGCACACGCTCCCCGCCGTATGTCCGGGCGTGGCGATGACGAGCAGGCGCATGCCGCAAAGCTCGAGCGTCTCCCCGCTGCGGAAGGTGAAATCAACGCGAAAAGCGGGAACGTATGCGCCGAATTGCGCCGCCATGTTGTCTTTTCCGAGGGCGAGCGCCTCCTCCGCCTGCGAACAGCCCACCGTGGCTCCCGCCGCCTGCAGGGCGGCGACGCCGCCGATATGGTCGAAGTGCCCGTGCGTGAGCAGCACATGCGTCACCTTCAGGGCGCGCTTTTGCGCCTCGTCCAGGATGCGCGGCTGGGCGGGGTCGATGGCGACGGCATGCACGCCGTCCTGCGTCAAAAGATAGCTGTTTGCCGCAAATCCCTGCGGATAGATCTTAAAAATCTGCATACGTTGTTTCTTTTTGTATTCCGTTCCGACGATAGGGTGTTCATGAACAAGCTATATGATCATGTGCAAGGAGGCTCGCCTTCCGCGCGTTTCCCGTAAGTTTTTTAACCCTTCCGTCTGCTGTGCATGCGCTCCGCAGCCACCTCCCCTAAAAAACCTTTGGTTTTCCAGGGGAGGCAAAAAAAGCAAAATCGCCCTTGCTATCAATCACGCCGCAAGCAGGGTTGCCCTGCGCAGCGGGACCCAATTTGCCGATACCTCGGCTTTCGCGGAAAGGTGTAGCGGCGCGCGCTATTACTGTTGCCATTGCGCGCCGCAGGAAAACCGAACGCAGAGCCACAGACGAACGTTGGGTTTTCCTGAAACTCACGACTTTTTTCCGCGTCAGTTCGCGGAAAAAAGTGTGAATTTAGTTTGCCATCCTGTGCACGTCAAGGATCTTGCTGTGCGCGCGGATCTTGCCGATGAGTACTTCAACGTCCTGACGGTTGAGCAAGCTGACCGTAACGTCCACGATCGCCGAGCCGTTCCTGTCGTATCTGCCGTTGATGGAGGTGATCTCCAGCTTCATTTCGGCGACCGAGCCGGAAATGGCAGCGAGCGCCGCGCCCTGGTCCTCCGCCATGACGACGATGGCCGCCTTGAAGCGCGCCTCCCCCTCCTTCACCAGCCATTCGGCGGCCTGCAGCCTTGCAGGGTCGGCGTTCTTCATGTTGGGGCAATCCTTTCTGTGCACGACAATGCCCCTGCCGCGCGTGACGAAGCCCACGATATCGTCGCCGGGAACGGGCGAACAACACCCCGCAAAGGAGACAAGCATGCCCGTCATGCCGTTGATGGTAACGCCGCCCTTGGCGCTCCTGGACTTAAAGGGCTGCGGGATGATGGGCGCGGGCGCTTCCTTGCGGAAGTAGTCGAGCAGCTTGAAAATGACCTGGTTGACCGTCACGGCGCCGTAGCCGATGGCGGAATACATCTCGTCCGGCGTATCGAAAGAGAGCTTTTCGGAGACCTTTTTGAAACTCTCGGGCGTGACGAGCTCGGCAAGCGTCATCCCCTTGCGCTTTGCCGCCTCCTCGAGCATGCTGCGGCCCAGGCGGATATTCTCCTCCTTCATTTCCTTCTTGTAGAAGGACTTGATCTTGGCGCGCGCGGACGAGGACTTGATGAATTTGAGCCAGTCCCTGGAGGGACCCTTGCTGCCCGGCGAGGTGATGATCTCCACCACGTCGCCCGTCTCCAGCTGCGTGTTGAGGGGCACGATCTTGCCGTTCACCTTGGCGCCCGTGCAGCGGTTTCCCACCTCCGAGTGGATGGCGTAGGCAAAGTCCACGGGCGTGGCGCCCGCGGGAAGGGAGATGACCTTGCTCTGCGGCGTGAACACGAGAAGCTCGGCGGAATAGAGCTCACCCTTGACGGTATCCATGAACTCCTTGGAATCTTTCAGGCCGCCCTGCAGCTCCATGACCTCGCGGATCCAGGCGATGCGCGCGTCGAGCGAGCTTTCCTCGCTGCGGTTTTCCTTGTACTTCCAGTGTGCCGCGATACCGTATTCCGCGGTACGGTGCATTTCCTCCGTTCTGATCTGGATCTCAAATGGCTGACCGAAGTTGGTGACGACGGTGGTATGCAGCGATTGATAGAGGTTGGGTTTGGGCGTAGCGATATAGTCCTTGATGCGCCCCGGAACGGGTTTCCACTTCTTGTGTATCTTACCGAACACCTCATAACACTCGTCCACCGTGCCCACGATGACGCGAACGGCGGTCAGATCGTAGATCTGGTCGAGCGTCTTGTGCTTGGTCTTCATCTTTTTATAGATGGAGTAGAAGTGTTTGGGACGGCCGAACACCTCGCCGTGGATATTGCTCTCCTCAAGGATCCCGTTGATCTCCTCCACCACGAAGTCCACAAAGCGGTTGCGCTCCTCCAACTTCTGATGGATATTTTCCACAAGGTATTCGAACGCTTCGGGGTCGAGATATTTGAGGCAGAGGTCCTCCAGCTCGCACTTGACCTGCGAAATACCCAGCCTGCCCGCGATGGGCGCATAGATGTCCAACGTCTCGCGCGCCATCTTCTGCTGGCGCTCCTTGGACAGGAAGTTGAGGGAACGCATATTGTGCAGGCGGTCGGCAAGCTTGATGATGATAACGCGGATATCCTTCGCCATCGCGATGAAGATCTTACGGAAGTTTTCCGCCTCCTCCTCTTCCTGCGACTTGAAGACGATCTTGTCGAGTTTGGTGACGCCGGAGACCAGCGTCAGCACGCCCTCGCCGAATTCCCGCCGCACGACCTCTTCGGTGACGGGCGTATCCTCGATGACGTCATGCAACAGGGCGCCCGCGATGGTCTCGGCGTCCAGTCCGAGATCGATGAGGATCTCGGCAACGGCACACGGGTGGATAAAATAGGGCTCGCCCGAAGCGCGCTTCTGGTTGCGGTGCGCGTCGCGCGCGAAGTCGTAGGCATGCAGCAGCATGTCGCGGTCTTCCCCCGTGTAATATTCATAGATCTTCATGAGGACGGATTCCATGTCATTCCTCCCCGAGCGCCGCGACCGCCCGATAGAGCGCGGACGCGGTAAGCTCTGTCTTTTTCCCCTGCGCAACGATGAGCCGACCCTCGCGCAGCGCGACAAGTCCGAGTTCTTCGAACACCGCGAGCGCGAAAATAAACTCCTCCTCGCCGAAGCCGAGGCTCTCGCACGAACGGGCCGCCTGCGCATAGCTCTCGCCCGTCACCCGCGCCGCATGTGCGCGCAGCGCGCGGAACACGCCGAGCAGCGTCTCGCGCTGCGTGGCAACACGGCGAAGCGCCTGCCTTCCGCTGCACCCGCCGTTGCACAGGATGCGCGCCGTGCCCGTTTCCAGCGCATTGGCGGGAGGCATATCCAGAAATACAACGTCGCGGTAGCCCGATAGGTCGCACCCGGGATCGGGTGCGATGAGAACGACGTTCTCGCAGTTGCCCGAAGAGAGGCGGAATACGTCGGCGGGCAACCCCTTTATTGACGGAAATGCCGCCAGCGTGGAGACGTCATAACAAATTGCGCACAGTCCGTAGGCACACTCTGCCCGCCGCGCGGCAAGAAAGGCGTCCAGCTCCGCCGTATCGGTATTTGCCGCAACAGGTTTTCCGCGCAGTGCGAGCAGCGTATTTTCAAAGATCTCGGGCGCCGCCCCCGCGCCGCCCGCAGGCAGTACTGCGCGGATAAAACCCTTCAGGTACTCCCTGCCGCGGAACACCGACAGATTGTATTCGTAGACGAGCGTCTTTTTCAGATCGCTGCGCAAAAATTTGAGATCCTTTGCGCCGCTGAAGTACATCAGATCGAGCCCGTGCGCGTTCAGCGTAAGGTGCGGCGAGAGCGGTTTGACGGGCGCCGCCGCAAGGCTGCCCGCCTCCATCGTGAACAAGGGGCGGCGGTTGCCGATGCCGAAGGGCTCCAGCATGGCAAGCTC
This sequence comes from Candidatus Gallimonas caecicola, assembly GCA_904394195.1. Lineage (GTDB taxonomy): Bacteria > Bacillota > Clostridia > Christensenellales > Borkfalkiaceae > Gallimonas > Gallimonas caecicola. Next base: position 2,571 of record CAJFNH010000040.1, on the reverse strand, counting down.
ATGGGCAACGCGCGCATGGTCCTCCCCTTCGCCCACGACATACAGCTTGGAGGCCAGATCTTCGCGCGAATAGTGTTCCCCGATATACGCGCCGAGCGCGCGCTTGAGGTCGTCAAACTTGTCGGCGCGCACATTGATGCCTGCCGCCTGCGCATGCCCGCCGAACTCCTCGATATACTGCGAGCAGGCTTTGAGCGCCTCAAAGATGTTCACGCCCTCCACGCTTCTGGCGCTGCCGCGCAGCATGTCGCCGCGGCGCACGAACAGCAGGGCGGGACGGGAAAATTCTTCGGCAATGCGCGCCGCCACGATGCCGACAAATCCGGCGTTCCAGTTGTCCGCCGCCAGCATGACGACGTTCCCGAAGGCGCCCTCCGCCCGGATCGCAGCAAGCGCCTGCGCATACAGCTCGTCGCAGGCATGCTGCCGCTCCGTGTTGTATAGGTTGAGCTTTTCCGCAAGGAGAGAGATCGCCTCCTCATTCTCCGTCGTAAACAGAGCGAGCGCCGCATGGGCGTCCCCCATCCTGCCCGCCGCATTGATGCGCGGCGCAACGGTGAACGCGAGCGTCTGCGCGCTGATCTCACCCGCCTTGCCGAGCAATGCGGAAAAGGCGGGACGGGGGTGCTTTTCGATGCGCCGCAGCCCCTCCGCCACGATATCGCGGTTTTCCCCCAGAAGGGGCACGCTGTCCGCCACCGTGGAGAGCGCGGCAAAGTCCACATACTTCATCGCCCGCTCGCCCAGGAGCGCCGTGGCGAGCTTGAACGCCACGCCCGCGCCGCACAGGTTGTCGTAGGGATAATCATCCTCGAGCTTGGGATTGATCACGATGCAGTCGGGCAGCCGCTCGGGCAGTTCGTGATGGTCGGTAACGATGACCTCCGCGCCGTTTTCCTGCGCGTAGGCGACCTCCGCCGCGTTGGAGATGCCGCAGTCCACCGTGACGATGAGCTCGGGCATAAATTCATCGAAGATGGTATCGAGCGCAGCCACGCTCATACCGTACCCCTCGCTGCGTTCGGGAACGTAGAGATAGGGCTCGATGCCGAATTCCTTGAGCGCGCGGGAAAGCACGGCAAGCGCGCCGATGCCGTCCGCGTCATAGTCGCCGAACAGCGCCACCCGCCATCCCTCGTCGCGCGCCTGCGTCAGGAGCTGCGCCGCCTCCTTCATGCCCTTCATCAGAAAGGGCGAGAGCAGATGCCGTGCGCCCGGATGCAGGAAGGAACGCATCTTTTCCGCCGTCGTCATGCCCCGCGCATAGAGAATGCGCGCCGTGGTGGGCGTGATGCCCAGCGCTGCGGCGCATCGCCTTGCCTCTTCCTCCTCGGCAGAGGAGAGCTCAAATTCATGCACGAGTTTTTTCATGTCCGTCCGGTCCCGTAAAAGTGGTTTCTCCTATTATACCACAAAATACCGTTTCTGTGCAAAAGTTTTTCAGGTATTTGAAAGCGGCGGGAAAATTCCCGCCGCCTGCATATGTTTTTGAATTCCTGTCAGGACTGAACGTCCGCCTTTGCGCCCTTCTTCTTGCCCTCATAGCGCACATGCTTCTTTTTCAGCTTATCGAAATGCGCCTTGACTTTGACGTGCAGGGAAGGCGCAAGCAGCATGGAGGAATACAGCCCCGCAGCCACGGGAATGAGCGCCCCCGCGAACACGGCTGCCGCACCGGTCACGGCGGTGCACGCCGCGCATACGGCGATCACGGCAAGCGTGAGCCCCGCCGCCAGCCATACCGGCTTATCCGTTGCCGCGCAGGCATTGGCAACGCTCTCCTCCGCAGAGAACGTGCCCGCAGCAGGATCCTTGGCGTCCTCACGCAGCTTCATGCAGCGGATGAGCCAGAACACCGCCGAAGCGACTGCGGCGATCGCGGCGTAAAGCATGGGCGCGAAAGTATAGACGGGGATGCGCGCGATGGCAAAAACGGAGAGCGTCAGGAACGCGTCGTTGACGCACGCCACGAGCCCCGTCAGGGCGCAGCCCATTCCGAAGCGGATGGCCACATAGATGAGCGCCACGATGGCGCCGACCGCAACGGCGATCGCACCGCGCCACACCGGCTCGTTCATCGCCTGAAGATCGAGCGTATAATAGGAGACGGAAGTTTCGGCGCCGTTGTAATCGGGAGAAAATTCCTGATTGCCGCCGATGCTCGCTTCCACCGCCGCCTTTGCCGCTGCAAGCGCCTCATCGGAGACGTCGGCGGAGAAGGTATAGCGCAGGACAAAGTCATTGCCCGTTCCGGTGAAGGAGGACTGATTCTGTGAAACGGGATCGGTCTGCCCGGAGAGCGTCGTCTTTTCCTCATAGGCGATGCCCTGCGCCGCAAACGCGTCCTCGCAGTAGCCCTCGAGCGTCGCCTTGCGTTCCTCGCTCAAATCCACCACGACGTTGTAATACACGTCGAAATTTTTGCTCTCGGGACGGTCGAGACTGTCATTGAAGCCGAGAAGCGCCATCAGAACGATGCCCGCGATGATGATGACGGCGGAGATCGCCGCCCATACGGGAAGCAGATTCAAACGCTTGTTACTCATCTTCCACTTCCTCCCGTTTGAAGTT
>CAJFNH010000039.1 GCA_904394195.1 Candidatus Gallimonas caecicola | reverse complement strand
CCTTCGGCGAGGGCGTCAGCGAACTCATCGGAACGGGCGGGCGCGATCTCTTTCCCGAGATCGGCGGCGCGGTGATGATGCAGGGCATGAAGCTGCTGGACGCCGACGCGCGCACGCAGGTCATCGTGCTCGTCTCCAAGATCGCCGACCCCGCCGTCATGCAGAAGGTGCTTTCGCAGGCGGACGGGCTTGGCAAGCCGACGGTCGCCGTCTTTCTCGGCGCGCCCGAGGACATCTTCACCGGACACCGCACGGCGGCGGCGCACAGCCTGGAGGAGGCGGCGCTCAAGACCGCCGCGCTGCTGGGCGCGCCGACGCAGGACTTTGGTTTTTCCAAGGAGCAGCTGGACGACATCTCTGCGCGGGAGCGGGCGAAATATGCGCCCGGGCAGAGATATCTGCGCGGGCTGTACTGCGGCGGAACGTTTGCCGAGGAGGGCTTGCTCAACTACCGCAGGCTGTGCCCCGGGCGCACCTTCTACAGCAATCTGTCCATCCACTCCGCGCAAAAGCTCGCCGACAAGGAGAGGAGCGTGGGGGACTGCGTGCTCGATCTGGGGGCGGAGGATTTTACCGCCGAGGCGCCCCATCCCGTATTCGAGCCGGAGCTGCGGCTGCGCCGTCTGCGCAGGGAGCTCCTTGATGAGGAGGTCGCCGTCATCACGCTCGATTTCATCACGGGGCCCGGCGTGCATCCCGACCCTGCGGGCGCCTTCTGCGAAGAGATCCGCCTGGCGCGCAAGAAGCGCAAGAGCCATGTGACGGTCATCGCCAACATCTGCGGCTCGCCGCTCGACCCGCAGGACACCGCAAAAATCGCAAGGCGCCTGGAAGAGGCGGGCGTCATCGTTGCCGCAAGCAATCTGCAGACGGTCAGACTGGCGGCGCACATCCTCAACGGACAGGAGGAAGAGGCATGAACGAACAAAAGAAACTTTCCGTGATCAATCTGGGGCTGCAGCGCTTTTATGACGCACTGCTCGCACAGGGCGTGCAGGCGGCGCAGCTGCAGTGGCGCCCGCCGCGCACGGACGCCGCCAACGGGTGCCCCGCGCTCTCGGATGCCCTGCGCGACAAGATCGACGAGGCGAACCGCACGGCGGTCTCGCGCATCATCGACGGCGACCCCGTGTGGGTGGATATCCTGCCCGCGGGCGAAGTCATCGACGGGCTGGGCGACTACACCATCCTGCACTCGGGCCCGCCCATCGCGTTCGAGGATATGACCATGCTCCATCAGCGCGGCATGGTCAGCGGCTGTCTGTTCGAAGGCTGGGCAAAGACGCAGGAGGAGGCGCTCGCGCTCATCCGCAGCGGCAAGATCCGCATCGAGAGCGCCCTCGACCACAACACGGTGGGTGCGGGCACGGGCATCATCACAAAGTCGGTCGCCATGATCGTCATCGAGGACAGGGCGACGGGCATCCGTGCGGCGACCTTCCCGGCGGAGGGGGAGTTCCAGGGCGGCTTCTGCGGCTGGGGGCTGTACTCCGAGGGCATCGCCGAAAATCTGCGGCGCATGCGCGAGGAGTGGCTGCCCGTCATGCGCGCCGCCGTGCGCAAGATGGGCGGGATGCCCCTCAAACCCATCCTCGCCGAGAGCATGCAGATGGGGGATGAAAATCATACCCGTCAGACGGCAGCCGACCTGCTGTTCGACAAAAAGCTGCTTCCCGTCATCTTTTCATTGGATGAGGACAAGGCGCGGCTGGAGGCCGCCATCCGCTATATCGTGGAAACGCCCCGTTTCTTCCACTGCTTCGGGCAGGGGTCGAGCCGTACGGCGCTGCTCGGCGCGGACGGCACAAAGTACAGCACGATGGTGACCGCCGTCTGCGGCAACGGCGTGGAGTTCGGCATCAAGATCGCGGGGCTGCCCGGCAAGTGGTTCACCGCCCCGGCGCCCTACATGAAGGGGCGCTATACCTCGCCCCAGTACACGCAGAAGGACCAGCTCCCCTGGATCGGCGACAGCTGCGTGGTGGAATGTTACGGAATGGGCGGCCTTGCGGAGGCGGCAAGCCCCATCGTGGGCAATCTGCGCGGGCTGACGCTGGGCGACTGCATCTCGCTCACGCGGGAGATGGAGGCCATCTGCATCGCCAAAAATCCCAACTTCCCCATTCCCAATCTCGGCTTTGACTTTCTCCCGTGCGGCATCGACGCCGTACGCGTGCTCGAGAGCGGCGTGACGCCCGTCATCCACGGCGGCATGTTCAACCGCGAGGGCGGGCTCATCGGGGCGGGCAGCGCAAACGTGCCCCTCGAGTGTTTTGAAAAGGCGATGGCGGAGTTCGTGAAAGTCTATGGCGGCTGATACGCTTTACATTCGCAGCGACAAACTGACCGCGGCCGTCAGCGCATACGGCGCAGAGCTCACGTCCCTTCGCGACAACGCGACGGGACAGGAGTACATCTGGCAGGGGCGCGCGGACGTGTGGACGGGGCACTGCTATAACATCTTTCCCTTTGCGGGGCGGCTGAACGAGGATACCTATTTTCTGGACGGGGCGGCGTATCGCATGCCGCTGCACGGCTTTGCCTGCCGCAGCATGTTCCGCACCGTGCGGGCAGGCGCGCACGAGCTGGTATTCGGGCTCACCGACAGCAAAGAGACGAGGGCGCAGTTCCCGTGCAAATTCGCCTTCACCGTTGCCTACTTTCTGACGGGCAGCACGCTGTGCGTGACATACCGCGCCGAAAACCGCGACGAGCGCCCCATGTACTGCAATTTCGGCGCGCACCCCGGCATCGCGCTGCCGCTCGTCGGCGGGCGCGCCTTCGGGGAGCACTTCCTCGAGCTTCCGGACGGAACGAAAGAGCTTCTGACCGATGAAAGGAAGTTCCGTACGGGCAAAGAGGAAGGGGCGGCGCGCAGGCTTGCCCTGTCCGAGGAGATGTTCCAAGGCGGGGCGCATATCTTGCGCACGGGCGGCGGCAAGGTGCGGCTGGGCTGCAAAGGGTGCGATCGCGCCCTGTCGTTCGGCCTGGAGGATTTTGAATATCTGGTGCTCTGGTCAAAGCCGGGCGCGCCCCTCATCTGCGTGGAGCCCTGGGGGAGCGTCTCGGAGGAGGCGGGGAGATACGTGCCGCTCGAGGAGCGCGCGGACATGCTTGCCGTCGCGCCGGGCAAATTCGCAGAAAAAAGTTGGACAATGGAGGTGATCGGATGAACAAATATCGCGTTATGGAGCAGGTGCGCAGGGAAAAGATCGTGGCGATCGCCCGCGTAAAGACGCAGGAACAGGCGCTCGCGGCGGTGGGAGCGCTCATCGAGGGCGGCATCCGCTGCATCGAACTGCCCGTGACCGTTCCCTATGCGCATACGGTCCTGGAAAATGTGACAAGACGCTTTGACGGCGACGGGGTCTGCCTGGGCGCGGGCAGCATCCTGGACGCAGAGAGCGCGCGCATCGCCATCATGAGCGGGGCGAAATTCCTCGTCACGCCCACCGTCAGCGAGCAGACGATACGCATTGCCAACCGCTACGGCATCCCCGTTTTTCCGGGCGTTGCCACGGCGACGGAGGCGCTGCTCGCGCTCGAGTGCGGGGTGGACGCGGTCAAGCTCTTTCCCGCCGCGCAGTATTCGCCGAACATCATCAAGGATCTGCGCGCGCCGCTGCCCAACCTCGAGATCATCCCCGTGGGCGGCGTCAATGCGGAAAATCTGGCGGGATGGCTGCAGGCGGGGGCGTTCGCCTGCGGCATCGGCGGCTCCCTTCTTGCGGGCATCGGGGAAGGCGATCTTGCGCGCATCACCCGCACGGCGCGCACGCTCACGGACATCGTGAAAAGGTGCTGCCATGCGCGCTGAAGTCGTCACGTTCGGGGAGATCATGCTGCGGCTGTGCCCGGAAGGGTATGAGCGCATCGTGCAGGCGCAGTCGTTCGGAGCGACCTATGCGGGGTCGGAGGCGAGCGTTGCGGTCGATCTGTGCTGCCTGGGCGTGCCCGCGCGCTTTGTCTCCAAGGTGCCCTGCAATCCTGTGGGGCAGGCGGCGGTCAACGCCCTGCGCAGATACGGCGTCGGTACGCAGGGCATGGTGCGCGGCGGCGAGCGGCTGGGCATCTACTTTGCCGAGCGCGGGATGGGCATGCGCGCGGGGCAGGTGGTCTACGACAGGGCAAATTCCGCCATGGCGCAGGCAAGCCCCGCCGATTTTGACTGGGACAGCCTTCTTGACGGGGCGGCGTGGCTGCATTTTTCGGGCATCACGCCCGCCCTCGGCGGGCAGACGCCGCGCATCTGCGAGGACGCCTGCCGCGCGGCGCACGCACGCGGCATCCCCGTTTCCATCGACGTGAACTTCCGTCGCAAACTCTGGGAGCCGCAGCGGGCGGGGGAAGTGCTCTCCCGGCTGCTGCCCGGAGCAAGGCTGGTGTTTTGCGGAACGCAGGAGATGGAGGAGCTCTTCGGCATCGCCTGCGAAGAGGGGGCTCCGTCAGAGCGCGCGTTTGCCGAAGGCGCGGCGCGCCTTTGCAAAAAGTTCGGCGTCGGCGCCGTTGCCACCACGCTGCGGGAAGGGTCGCGCGCACAGGAAAATATGCTTGCGGGACTGCTTTTTGACGGGGCGCAATGCCATGTGAGCCGTGAATACGACGTGTGCATCGTCGATCGGCTGGGGGGCGGCGACGCATATGCCGCGGGGCTGATCTGTTCCCTTCTGAAGGGGGAGACCCCCGCCCGCGCGGTGGAATTTGCCGCCGCTGCCGCCTGTCTGAAACACACCTGCGACGGGGACTTCATGCAGGTCACCGCACAGGAAGTGGCTGCGCTTGCGGACGGCGCGGGCGGCGGAAGGGTGCGCAGATGAGATAAAAGGGGGTAAACGATGAGAAAAATACTATGCACGGCGGCAGCCGCCGTCATGCTGTTCGCATCCGCCTGCATGTTTGCGGCGTGCGGCGGCGAAGGAGAGGAGACGATGAACGAAGGGCCGGAAGAGCAGGTGCAGACCCTGCCCGAGATCTCTGTGATCACCGATCTTGCTGACGAGCGGTATGTCAACCTGTACGGCAGGAATTTTGAGGGGAGCGAAGGGGAGGGCATGACGCTCATCAACAGCGCCGCAGGCTTTGAGGTGCGCTTCCGCGGAACGTCCCTGACCATGCGCGTGCGCGGCGTCACCACGCTGGGCGGGTTTGACAAGGCGATGTTCTCCGTGTTTGTGGACGGGGAGACGGACAGCAACGCGCGCATCGTTTCCCTGCCGCTGGACGAGCCCGGCTTTGAGGAGCTGCTTCTGGCGCAGGGCCTGTCCGAAGGCGAGCATACGGTGAAGGTGCTCAAGCGCACGCCCTCCAACCGCGACAAGTGTTACGTCAAGAACGTTTCGACGGACGGCGCGTTCCTTGCCGCGCCGCAAACGCCCGAGATCAAACTGGACGTGTACGGCGATTCCATCACCGTCGGCTCCGGCGTTCTGCGCACGGTGACGTACGACGCGGCGTCGGGCAAGTATGTTGACAGCGCGCAGTTTACCCCCGAAACGCAGAACGTGTTTCAATCGTATGCGGGGGTCGCGGCGCGCGAACTGGGCGCGGAGCTGCGCGTGTTCGGGCGGGGCGGCATCGCGCTCAAGTACAGCTCCAATGCCTATACGGTGCTCAACAACTATAAGAGCATGGCGGTGGACCTGTCCGCGGCGCGCGGGGACTGCCCGGAATACGATTATTCCTCGTGGACGCCCTCGGCGGTGGTGCTCTACCTGGGCACCAACGACTACAACTTCGGCAGGTCCAATCCCTCGCTGGGGTATTCTTCGGAGGGGATGCGCGACGCCGTGGTGCAGTTCGTGAACGAGGTCGTGGGACAGTACTACGGAAAGGAGATGCCCGTGTTCCTGTGTGCGGGGATGATGGTGCCCTATTCCGGGCTCGATCAGGTGATGGAGCAGGCAAAGCGGATCCTCAAATTCGATTACCCGAACGTGGAGACGGTCATCTTTGATGCCTGCGCCATCGACCATCCCGTTGCCGCGGAGAGCGAAGTGGCGGGAAAGAAACTGGCAGACGCCATCCGGGAAATGCTCGGGCTCGGCAGCTGAACGAGGAGGAAAAAGTGATGAGAAAAATACTATGCACGGCGGCAGCCGCCGTCATGCTGTTCGCATCCGCCTGCATGTTTGCGGCGTGCAGCGAAGGAGAAAAGGATATGAACGACCAGACGCAGGGAGAGCTTGAGGAAGTGTCCGTCATCGAAGATCTGACGGACGCGAGGTATATCAACCTGTACGGCAGGAACTATTACAGCGACACGATGGACGGCATGACCTTCATCAACAGCGCTGCGGGCTTTGAAGTGCGCTTTCGCGGGACGTCGCTTTCGATGAGCACGCGCACCGTGACGTCGGGCGGCGGGTACAGCAAATCGATGTTCTCCGTGTTTGTGGACGGCGAGACGGACAGCACGGCGCGCATCCTCTCGGTGCGCGAATATCTGGGCGGCTATCGCGATGAGGTCATCGTGGAGGGCCTGTCCGAGGGCGAGCATACGGTGCTGCTGCTCAAGCGCACGCCCTCCAACCGCGACAGCTGCTATGTGGAGAGCGTTTCAACGGACGGCGTGTTCCTTGCCGCGCCGCAAAAGCCGGAGATCAAACTGGACGTGTACGGCGATTCCATCACCTGCGGCGAGGGCGTCCTGCGCGCCGTGACGTACGATGAGGAAACGGGCACCTATCGGGACAGCGGCGCCTATACGGCGGATACGCAGAACGCCCTGCAGGCATATGCGGGGGTCGCGGCGCGCGAACTGGGCGCGGAGCTGCGCATCTTCGGGCGGGGCGGCATCGCGCTCAACTATACCACGCAGGAGTTTACGGTGCTCAACAACTACAAGAGCATGGCGGTGGACCTGTCGGTGGAACGCGGCGACTGCCCCGAATATGATTATGCTTCATGGACGCCTTCGGCGGTGGTGCTCTACCTGGGCACAAACGATTACAATTTTGGCAGAAAATACTCTTCGCTGGGATATTCCTCGGAGGGGATGCGCGACGCTGTGGTGCAGTTCGTGAACGAGGTCGTGGGACAATACTATGGAAAAGAGATGCCCGTGTTCCTGTGCGCGGGGATGATGGTGCCGGGTTCCGGGCTGGATGAGGTGATGGAGCAGGCAAAGCGGATCCTCAAATCCGATTATCCGAACGTGGAGACGGTCATCTTCGACGCCTGCGCCATCGGACATCCCGTCGTCTCCGAAAACGAAGCGGCGGGACAGAAACTGGCAGACGCTATCCGTGAGACGCTCGGACTCTGACCAGTCATTCTGTAACATCAAAAAACGCGGCGGGGGTTCCGCCGCGTTTTTTTTTGCGGGCAGCGGCAGCGGTGTGATTTAATAATTGGCGACTGTAAGTTGATTTTGAAAAAGTTTTACGGATTATTTTTACAGTTTTTCCGGATTTACGGGATAATTTATTTACCGAAGAGCAAAATTTGCAAAAAAATAACCGATTTCTTTTTTTGATTTAAATATTTGGCTGCAGAAAATAAAAATACGGGTCAAAGAATGTCTGCTGTATTGACATATCCGGCCGATTGTGTTTCAATAAAGACATAGACGAAAACACCATGTTGGTGTGAGCTTGATCCACTATGTGTATTCAATATCCGGAGCGGGCAGACGAATGAAACAGAACGGAAGTCAAAAACGCAGGACGTGGCAGAAAAGCCGTTTTGCCGTACTCTCCATGACGATGATCGGCGTTGTATATCTGCTGATTTTTGCATATATTCCCATGATCGGGCTGTTGCTCGGATTTAAAGACGGGGATTATTTATATAGTTTTTGGGATGCGCTCGGATCGGAGTGGGTGGGCTTTTCCCATTTTGAACGCTTTCTTACCGATATGGACTTCAGGTCAGTTTTCTTTAATACGATCGGTCTGAATCTCCTGTGTCTGTTGTTCAATTTTCCGGCTCCCATTCTGTTTGCCGTACTTATCAACGAAGTGTCGGACAGGCGCCTGAAAAAGACTTTTCAGTCGGTGACGTATCTGCCGCATTTTTTGAGCTGGGTGGTATTCGGAACGGTGATCCTTGCGCTTTGTAATACGAACAACGGCGTGATCAACCGTGTGCTGGTTTCCTGGGGGATCGTAGACAGTCCGGTGAATTTTCAAAGAGAACATTTTTGGGGTCTGATCATTTCCTCCTCGGTGATCAAGGGCGTCGGATGGGGCTCGATCATCTATCTTGCTGCCATATCCGTGATCGATCCGCAGCTTTATGAGGCTGCCAGAATTGACGGCGCCGGCCGCATGAGGTGCATATTCAGCATTACGTTGCCGTGTATTTCTCCAACGATCACCACGTTTCTTTTGCTGAATCTCTCGGGGATCCTCGGAAACGGCGTGGAGCAGATGATGGTTTTCCAGGACGGAACGATCGACAATGAGGTGTTTGACACATATCTTCTGCGGCAGGCATTCGGCGGATTTGACGGATCTCCGCACTATTCCTATGCAACGGCGCTCGGGCTGTTCCGCTCCGTGATCTCCATGGCGCTTCTTGCCGTGAGCAACGCCGTAAGCAAGGTGTTTACGGGGAAGGGGGTATTCTGATGACAGAGCGTTTTGCAAAAAGATCTCATCAGAAATTGCACCGGATGCATGCAGTTACGATGTTCGATGTTGTCAATATCGGCATACTTGTTTTGCTTGCGCTGATATGCCTGTTCCCCATGTACTATGTTCTTGTCGGCTCGTTGAACGAGGGGGAAAATTATGCCCTTGGCGGCGTTGTGTTCTGGCCGCGGATGTGGTCGGCGGAAAATTTCAGGTGGGTATTGGGTTATCGTCTGATATGGAACGGGTTTCTGATCACCATTGCGCGGACGCTGTCGGGCACAGTCCTGCATCTGCTTGTCACGCTTACGGTGGCTTACGGGATGTGTCATCGTCTGCTCCCCTGTAAAGCGTTTTTCCGTCAGTTCAATTTATTTACGATGTTTTTTGGCGGCGGTATCATACCGTTCTACATTCTGTTGACGGAACTGGGACTGACAAATACATTCTGGGTCTACATTATCCCCGGGGTATACAGTGTCTACAATATGATCGTATTTTCAACGTTTATCCGTTCGCTTTCATCCGAGATACACGATGCTGCCGTGATCGACGGCGCAGGAGAGTGGCGATATCTTTTCAGCTTTGTATTTCCTTTATGTAAACCCGTGCTTGCCACTGTGGGACTCTGGACGATCGTCGGACACTGGAACGCATATTTTGATACGATGTACTATGCGGACGCAAATGAAAATTTGTGGACGCTGCAGTATGTGCTGAAGGAAATGATCGAATCGGGTAATACGCTTTATCTGGACGGAGAGGAGCTCAATTCGCAGACGGTCGGTTATGCGGCGATCATCGTTGC
>CAJFNH010000038.1 GCA_904394195.1 Candidatus Gallimonas caecicola | reverse complement strand
CCCGACGTGTACGTCCCCTGCGAGGTGTGCGGCGGCAAGCGCTACAACCGCGAGACGCTGGAGGTGCGCTACAAGGGCAAGACCATTGCGGACGTCCTGGACATGACGGTGGAGGAGGCGTGCGACTTCTTCAAAAGCCTGCCCTCCATCTACAACAAGCTCTCCACGCTCAACGAGGTGGGGCTGGGCTATATCAGGCTGGGGCAGTCCGCCACCACCCTCTCGGGCGGCGAGGCGCAGCGCGTCAAGCTCGCCACAGAGCTTTCAAAGCGCTCCACGGGGCGCACCTTCTATATCCTCGACGAGCCCACCACGGGGCTGCACAGCTACGACGTGGACAAGCTCATCAAAATTTTGCTGCGCCTGCGCGACAGCGGCAATACGGTGCTCGTCATCGAGCACAACCTTGACGTCATCAAGGTGGCGGACTATATCGTGGACCTCGGCCCCGAGGGGGGCGACGGCGGCGGCACCATCGTGTGCACGGGCTCGCCCGAGGAAGTCGCCGCCTGCGAACGCTCGTACACGGGCCGGTTCTTAAGGAAGATGCTGTCATGACGCAGGAGAGCCCCTTTTCGGACGCCGTGTTCGTGCCGGAGCGCGCGCTCGCCTACGGATTTACGGAAAAGGGCGGAACGTATCGCTTTGAAAAGCTGCTGTGCGGCGGGCAGTTCTGCCTGGAGGTGGAAGTGCCGCCCGGGGGCGGGCTCTTCACGCGCACGCTCGATGTTCTGACGCAGGAGCCTTACGTCCTTCACCGGGTGGAGGGCGCGAAGGGGATGTTCGTGGAGCAGGTGCGCGCGGAGTACCTTGCCGCGCTGCAGGAGATCGCGCAGCACTGCTTTGAAAGGAGCGCCTTCCGCAGCGACTGCTCCGCCGCGCTGCTGCGCTATGCGCGCGAGCGGTATGGGGACGAGCCGGAATACCTTTGGCAGCGCTTTCCCTCCAACGCCGTGCTCCGCCGGCAGGATAACCGCAGGTGGTACGCCGCCATTCTCACCGTCGCGGCGCAAAAGCTGGGGCTGCCCGGGGAGGGGACCCTGGAGATCGTCGATCTGCGGATGGCGCCGGAGCAGAACGCGCAAAGGGTGGACGGTGCAAAAATTTTCCCCGGCTGGCACATGAACAAGAAAAACTGGGTGACGGCGCTGCTCGACGGCAGCGTCCCGCCCGAAGAACTTGCGGCATTGCTGGACGAAAGCTACCGCCTTGCCGGGAAAAAACAGAGGAGGAACACCATGGTCAACGCAAGAAACAAGAAGCTGGGAGAGGCGCGGTCGGTCATCCGTGAGATCTTCGAATACGGCAACGCGCGCAAGCGCGAGATCGGCGAGGAAAACGTCTACGACTTTTCCATCGGCAATCCCGGCGTCCCTGCGCCGCATGAGGTGAACGAGGAGATCGTCCGCCTCGTGGGCAGCATGCCCTCGCTCAGGCTGCACGGCTATACCTCCGCGGCGGGCGCGCCCGAGGTGCGCGAGGCGGTCGCGCAATACATCCATACGGCGTTCGGGGTACCCATGTCCGCGGACGGCGTGTACATGACGTGCGGCGCGGCGGCGTCGCTCACCATCACGCTGAACGCCCTGTGCGAGGAAGGGGACGAGTTCGTCGTCGTCACGCCCTGTTTCCCCGAGTACTCCGTGTTCATCGAGAGCGCGGGCGGGAAGGTGGTCGCGGCGGCTGCCGGCAACGATTTCCACCTGGACATGGCAGCGCTCGACGCCGCCGTCGGCGCTCGCACCAAGGGCGTCATCATCAATTCGCCCAACAACCCCACGGGCGCGGTGTACACGCGCAAAGAGCTTGCCGCGCTCGCCGCGTTGCTCGAAAAAAAGAGCGCGCAGCGGGGAGAGCCCGTCTTTCTCATCGCCGACGAGCCCTACCGCGAGCTCACCTACGGCGCCGAAGTTCCCTACCCGATGGCGTTCTATGCGGATACGATCGTCTGCTATTCCTTCTCCAAGTCGCTCTCGCTGGCGGGCGAGCGCATCGGCTACATCGCGGTGTCCCCGCAGTGCAAGGGGGCGGCGGACGTCTTTTCCGCCGTGTGCGGCGCGGGCAGGGCGCTGGGCTTCGTGTGTGCGCCCGCGCTCTTCCAGCGCGTCGTGGCGACTTGCCTGGGCAAATCGGGCGACGTGGAGGAGTACCGCAAAAACCGTGACCTTCTTTTGAATACGCTCACGGAGTGCGGCTTTTCCTGCATCCCGCCCGAAGGCGCCTTCTACCTGTTCATGCGCTCGCCCGAGCCGGACGCCGCGGCGTTCTGCGAACGCGCCAAGGCGCATGAGCTGCTGCTCGTCCCCTCCGACGGCTTCGGCGTAAAGGGGTATGTGCGCGTCTCCTACTGCGTGGAGCGTGCCGTTATCGAGCGCTCCATCCCCGCCTTTCGCGCGCTTGCCAGGGAATACGGGCTCATCTGAAAAACATGTTGCGGCGCGCAGGAGTCATCCTGCGCGCCGCGTCCGTTTGCTCTTTTTTGTCCCGGCTGAATGGGAGTGGATCTATACCGTCTGCGGGGGATCGACTTTGTTGCTTTCTTCTTTGCGGGGCCTGCCGAGCCTTTCTCATCCCTGCTTTTGCAGGAGCTGTCTTTTTTTCACCATTTTTGCAGGGCCATCGATTTTTTCGTTCCCTTGCAAGGCCGTTCAGCCCTTCTTTGGCGGGGCCTGTCGATTCTTTTTCGTCCCCTCTTCCCGTCGGGAAGGGGGGATACAGGGGGAATGGGGGAAAGAGCGGGCAGGGCGTGATCCCCCTTGTCCTTCGGACATCCCCCCTTAACGCCCTTTGCCGTCAAAGGGGCGCGTATGGGCAGGACGCTTTTTTCTTTGCGGCTTTCATGGGCGGGATCGCCCAAAACAGTAACTCCCCGAGGCTTGCGCCTCGGGGAGTTACTATATGATAAGGGGGAAAAATGATGAGCTGTTTCAAGTCTTTTGCGGGGAGCTGCCTCACTCGCTTCTGACACCCATATTATACCCGCCCCTGCGCGAAATGTAAACGATTTCGTCGAAAAAATTCAAAAAAATTTTTTCTGTGAGTTTGTTGCAAATGAACATATATTCTATCACGAAGAGGGGTAAAAACTTATAAAAATTTTCATTTTGAAATTTTTTCACATGATTTTGCAGAAAAGGCAGCCCAGGATGAGGCTCAAAAAGTTGGAAAAGAGGGCGATGACAACGGGCTTGAGCAAACTTTTTTTGCTTCCCGCAAAATAGACGGCGGAAATGAAAAAGACGGTCTCGCTCGAGCCGAACGCCACGCACGCGCACCGGCCGATGTAGCTGTCCGCGCCGTACTGCGCGAGCAGGTCTGCGAGCAGCGCCGTCGAGCCGCTGCCCGAAAAGGGTTTGAGCAGCACCAGCTTTCCGATCTCGGGCGGGATGCCCAGAAAGGAGAATGCGGGGGCAAGCCCCTGCGTGAGAAGGGCGGACAACCCGCTGCGCTCGAACAGTTCGGACAGGATGAGCACGCTGACAAGATAGGGGAAGATGGACAGGATCAGGGGCACGGCACCCTTCACGCCCTCGGTAAAACAGTCGTACAGCCGGACTTTGCGGATGAGCGCATACACGAACAGCGCAATGAACAGCAGGGGCAGCAGCAGGGCGGCGTATTTCATGCGCGCCTCCTTGTGAGGATGACGAGCGCCGCGCCGGCAAGGGTGGAGACGAGCGTGGCAAGCAGGGTGGGGGCAAGGATATCGGCGGGAGAGGAGGAGCCCGCCGCCGCGCGCAGGGCGATGACCGTGGTGGGCAGCAGCTGCAGACTCGTGGCGTTGAGCACGAACAGCATGTCGGCGGCATAGTCGTTGCCCGCGGCAAGAAACTTCTGCGTGGCGGCAACGCCGGGCGGGGTGGGCGCGCCGGGCAGTCCCAGCAGGTTGGCGGCAATATTCTGGCAGGCAAGTGCGAGCGCCTGCCTGTCCTGCGAGCGGAAGAGCCTGCGCGCGGCGGGGTACAGTCCCCTTGCCAGCCGTTCGGACAGTCCGCTCTTTTCCAGCACCTTGAAAAAGCCCAGCCACACGCAGTAGGAGGCGAGCAGGGCAAAGCAGACGGTCGCGGCCTTCTGCCCGCCCGCGAGCATGGCGGGGAGAAAGCCCTCGGGATCGTGCACAAGGAACACGATCGCCGCCGCCAGAAAGATAACGGCAAAGATGACGTTCATAGGCTATTGTATGAGCGTGAGAGGGGGAAACAGTCATACATAATTCAAAAAATTACGCGCCATGGGCGATTTTTGGTACAACCGGCATGATATAATGATATCGAGATATTTTCGCGGAGGGAAAAATGATGCAGCCACAGACATATATCGCAAATTTTTATTCGGAACATGACAAAGAGGGCGGAGCTTTGCTCGCGCAAAACGGACTTTATCGCTATGCCGATGAAAAAACGCAGGGCTATGTCAGGCGTATTTTGCCGCGGCTCTATGCGATGGGGGCGATCACGCAGGAGATGATGGCGCATTTGAGGGATAAGGAATTTTCTTCTCGCTTTTTCGGGCTTTCCTATCCTTTTCTTCGCCCCGTTTCGGAGGGGACGGACGACAGGAACGGATATAACAGATATTGGACGAATTTTATTTTTGCAGACGAATACTATGTTTGCAGCCAATGGCAACTGCAAAATACGCAGGAATATGAACTTCGGCTATATGTCTGGTGCACCGATTTGTTAAAGCGGATGAAGGACAAAACCGATTTGCCCGTGCCTGCAGATCGACTCAAGCCCGACCCTGTCCCCGTGCCCGACCCCGTGCCCGACCCCGCCTCTTCCGATCGCTCAACGCCCATTTCCACGCCTCCCGACCGCACCGTACCCGATCCCCGGCCGTTCCCCGAGATCCCCAACGGAACGCGCGTTATCAGTGCGGAAACGGGGCGCCGCGGCGTGGTCGAGTGGGTGGCGGGCGGCAGGGTCTGTGTGCTGTTTACAAACGGCAAGGGATATTTCGATTATCCGGACGCATTTCGCTCCGGCAGGCTGCAAGTCGAATCCTTGCTTGCGTCCGTCGTCCCCAAGCCGGGCTCCCGCCCTCGGCCGGAGCGGCCGAAGGGAGCGGTGCTCTGCTGTCCCTTCTGCGGGACGGCCCTGCCGCCCGTGGGCGAAGGGACTCTCTATTGCTCCGCGTGCTGTCGGGTGTTGGATATTTTCGTTACGGAGGAAGACAAGCTGATGATCGGCATGACCTGTCCGGACCTTGCATTATTGCGCGACGGAGATATATCAAAACGAAAGGAATGATGCAAAACAAGTCGCCGCTGCACCCGCGCGGGACGCGTGGTCTTCCGAAAAATTTTGCAAAAAAGTCTTGACAAGCGCGAAAAGGGGTGCTATACTCAAAGCATGACACGCGAAATTTGCAACTTCAAGGCCATGCGCAGCGTATTTGCAATGCAAATACGGTAGTTTGGCGTGTCATCATATCTGAAAACGAAGTCCGCCGAACGGCGGGCTTTTTTCATTGTGTTCGGGGGCGCGCCGCGGCGGAAAAGGAGAAAACTTATGTATCAGCTCGGCAGCAAAGTTTTGCATACGGCGCGGCTCACCCTGCGTCCCTTCCGCGCGTCGGACGCGCCGCAGGCGTTCGCCAACTGGATGAGCGACCCCGCCGTCACGCACTATCTCACCTGGGAGCCGCACGCCGACCCCGCCTTCACCCGCCACCTGCTTGCCATGTGGGAGGAGGAGGCGAAGCTGGACGACGTCTACCATTGGGCGATCGTGTCGGACGAGACGGGCGAGGCGGTGGGCGATATCTCGGTGGTCTCCCTCGACCGCCGCGCCGAATGTGCGCAGGTGGGATACTGCCTGTCCAGAAAGCTGTGGGGGCACGGCATCATGACGGAGGCGCTCACCGCCGTCATCGACTATCTGTTCGCCTGCGTGGGGGTGTGGCGCATCGAGGGAACGTACGTCACGCGCAACGCCGCCTCGGGGCGGGTGATGGAAAAGTGCGGCATGCGCGCGGAGGGCGTCTCGCGGCAGGCGTGGCGGCTCTCCACGGGCGAGTGCGTCGATCTTTCTCACCGCGCCCTGCTGCTTGCAGACTGGCAGGCGCTCCGGCGCGGGACGGCGCGCTGGGTGAACGCCGCGTGGCAGGCAAAATAAGTTTACATTTTTCCGCAAATGAAGTATAATAGGCGCGAGAAAAAACGCGCAGGGGAGCGAGCATGAAAAAAACCTGTTATGTAACGACGGCGATCGCCTACACTTCGGGCAAGCCGCACATCGGCAACACCTACGAGGCGATCTTGACGGACGCCATCGTCCGCTTCAAACGGCTGCAGGGCTACGACGTGCGCTTTCAGACGGGCACGGACGAGCACGGGCAAAAGATCGAGGAGAAGGCGGCGGCGGCGCACGTCACGCCCAAGGCGTATGTGGACAGGGTGGCGAACGTCATCCGCACCGTCTGGGACGGCGTGGACGTGAAGTATGACAAGTTCATCCGCACCACGGACGAGGACCATATGCGCACTGTGCAGAAGATCTTCCGCAAGTTCTATGAGCAGGGGGATATCTACAAGGGCGAATACGAGGGCTGGTACTGCACGCCGTGCGAGAGCTTCTGGACGCAGAGCCAGCTCGTGGATGGCAAGTGCCCCGACTGCGGCAGAGAGGTGAAGCGCGCGAAGGAGGAGGCGTACTTCTTTCAGATGGGCAAGTATGCCGACCGCCTCATCGCGCATATCGAAAGCCACCCCGATTTCATCCGTCCCGTCTCCAGAAAGAACGAGATGATGAACAACTTTTTGAAGAAGGGGCTGCAGGATCTGTGCGTGTCGCGCACCTCCTTCACCTGGGGCATCCCCGTCGACTTCGACAAAAAGCACGTCGTCTACGTCTGGCTGGACGCGCTCACCAACTATATCTCCGGACTGGGCTATGAGCCGGACGGCGCATCGGGCGAACTGTACGAAAAATACTGGAAAAATGCCGAGAAGGTGCACGTCATCGGCAAGGACATCGCCCGCTTCCATACCATCTACTGGCCCATCTTTTTAATGGCGCTGGGCGAGCCGCTGCCCGATCACGTCTTTGCCCACCCGTGGCTGTTGCAGGGGGGCGAGAAGATGAGCAAGTCGCGCGGCAACGTCATCTATGCGGACGACCTCGCCTCGGTGTTCGGCGTGGACGCCGTCCGCTACTTCGTGCTGCACGAGATGCCCTATGAAGGGGACGGTACCATCACCTGGGAGCTCGTGTGCGAGCGCGTCAATTCCGACCTTGCCAACACGCTGGGCAATCTTGTGCGGCGCACGCTCGCCATGGCAAGAAAGTATTTCGGCGGCACCGTCGCGGACATGGGTGTGTCGGATGCGGTGGACGCCGACCTGAAGGCGGTGGTCACGGGCGCCGCGCGCAAGGTGACGGCGTGCATGCAGGATTACCATGTCGCGGACGCCCTGAACGAGCTCTTCCTTGTATTCCGCCGCGCCAACAAGTATATCGACGAGACCATGCCCTGGGTGCTGGGCAAGGACGCGGCGCAGGCGGGGCGGCTCTCCACCGTCTTGTACAACCTGTGCGAGAGCATTCTGACGGGCGCGAGCCTGCTCGCCCCCTTCCTGCCCGGGACGGCGCAAAAGATCGCCGCCTACCTGAACGCCCCCCTCAAATCGCTCGAGGCATGCGATGCCTTCGGGAGCTATCCGAGCGGCAACACCGTCGCCGCGCAGGACGAGCCTCTCTTTTCCCGCTTCGACTGGAAGGAGGTCGCCCCCAAGGTAGAGGCGATCCGGGCGGCGCAGCGCGCGGAATATGAGCGCGAAAAGGGCAAGGAAGAGAAAGACACGGACGTCCCCGCAAAAGGCGAACAAATTTCCATCGACGACTTTGCAAAGGTAGCGCTGAAGGTGGGCGAGGTCATCGCCTGCGAGCGCGTGCCCAAATCAAGCAAGCTCCTGCACGAGACCATCCGCATCGGCGACGAAGTGCGCTCCGTCGTCTCGGGCATCGCCAGGTGGTACACGCCCGAGGAGATGGTGGGCAAGAAGGTGGTGCTCGTTACCAACCTGAAGCCCGTCAGATTGTGCGGCGTGCTCTCCGAGGGCATGGTGCTGTGCGCCGAGGACGAGGAGGGGAATCTCTCCCTGCTCTCCCCCGAAAGGGACATGCCCTCCGGCGCGTCCATCCGCTGATATGTATCTGGACGTACACGCGCACTTTGCGCAGGAGGGGTACGATCTCCCGCTCGAATGGGAAAGGATAGCGCGGGCGGGCGTGACGCGCGTCATCCTCGCGGGCGACACCCTCGAACACAGCCGCATGCACCAAGGCATTGCGGCGCAGTATGAGGGCGCATACTTCACTGCGGGCGTGCATCCGTCGGAGGCGGCGTCCTTCACGGCGGAAACGCTCGCGGGCGTACGCAGTCTGTGCGCCGATCAAAAGTGCGTCGCCGTGGGCGAGGTGGGGCTGGACTACCATTGGGAAAAGCCCGAACGCCATGTGCAGCAGCGCGTCTTTTCGCAGCAGCTCGAACTCGCCCATGCGCTCGGGCTCCCCGTTCAGATCCATTCGCGCGACTGCTGCGCCGACATGCTCGCCATGCTGCGCGAGCACAGGGCGCTGCTCGCGGACGGCTTTCTCATGCACTGCTATTCGCACGGCGCAGCCAGTCTGGACGACTTCGCGCAGCTGGGCGCCTACTTTTCCTTCGGCGGCGTCGCCTGCTTCAAAAATGCCAAAAAGGTGTGGGAGAGCGTGCAGGCTTGCCCGGCGGAGCGCATCCTGTCCGAAACGGACAGCCCCTATCTCTCGCCTTTCCGCGGCGAAAAAAACACGCCCGCCAACATTCCCGTCATCGTCGCCCGCCTTGCCGCGCTGCGCGGCGAGGAGACGGCCGAACTTGCGGCGCGCATCGCGCGCAACGCCGCCGCGCTCTTTCATAAACTGGGGTAACAAATGGATACCTACGTCTATAAGATCGGAAACAATCTGTACGTCAATCTGACCAACCGCTGCTCCAACCGCTGCACCTTCTGCGTGCGTAACGGCAAGCAGACCTTTGAAGGGTACGCCCTCTGGCTCAAGGACGGCGAGCCCACGGCGGAGCAGGTGGAGGAGGCGCTGGGGGAGTGCGACTGCGACGAGGTCGTGTTCTGCGGCTTCGGCGAGCCCACCTACCGGCTGGACGTCATGCTCGAGGTGTGCGACTATGTGCACGCACGCGGCAAAGCGACACGCCTGAACACCAACGGGCAGGGCAGCATCATCAACGGGCGGGACATCGCGCCCGAGCTCGCCGGCAAGCTGGACGGTATCAACATTTCGCTCAACGCCTCCTGCGCCAGGCTGTATGACAAGCTCTGCCGCCCCATCTATGCGGATATGGCGTTCGACTCCATGCTCTTTTTCGCGCAGTCCTGCCGCGCCAACGGGCTGAACTGCTGGTTTTCGGTGGTGGACTGCATCGGGTCGGCGGAAGTGGAGGCATGCCGCGCCGTTGCCGCGCGCGTCGGCATCCCGCTGCGCGTGCGCGAGATGATAGAGTAAAGCGAGAGAGCCTGCGCCCGAAGCAGCAGGCTCCCTTTGTTCCTTGGTAAGGAGGGCCGTTCCCTCCAAAGCAGTTTGCGCCGCGTGCGGCGCGCCATGTGAGGGAAGATATGGAAGACATCCGCGACGTGCTTGCAAGACACGGC
>CAJFNH010000037.1 GCA_904394195.1 Candidatus Gallimonas caecicola | reverse complement strand
CTCGTCGATGCTCTCACTGTCCACCCAGTCGATCTCCACCTTGGCGTCCGATTCAAACCCGCCGTGCGCAAGCGCTTCGGCGACCGAGAGATAGGCGTCGTGCAGCTGAACATATTTGCCGCACAGTGCGATGCGCACCGTCTTTTTGCGGGCGTGGATGCGGGCGAGCATATCCTCCCATTCGGTGAGGTCGATGGTGCCAGGATCGAGGTGTAAGATCTTGCAGACGATGGTGGAAAGATTGCTCTTTTCCAGCATCATGGGCGCTTCATACAGAACGGGCACCGTCAGATTTTCAATGCAGCACTCGGGCCGCACGTTGCAGAACATGGCGATCTTTTCGCGGATGCTCTCCGGCATGGGCGCGTCGACGCGCGCCACGATGATGTCGGGGAAAATGCCCATGCCCTGCAACTCCTTGACGGAGTGCTGGGTGGGTTTGCTCTTGAATTCACAGGAGCCCGAGATATAGGGCACGAGCGTGACGTGGATGAAGCAGCAGTTGTCCCTTCCCACTTCGCGCGCGACCTGACGGATGGCTTCCAGGAAGGGCTGGCTCTCAATGTCGCCCGTCGTACCGCCGATCTCCGTGATGACGATATCGGCGTTCGTCGTCTTGCCCACCTGATAGATGAAGGACTTGATCTCGTTGGTGATGTGCGGAATGACCTGCACCGTCTGCCCGAGATATTCGCCCGCGCGCTCCTTGTTGAGCACGTTCCAATACACTTTGCCCGTGGTCAGGTTGGAGAACTTGTTGAGGTTTTCGTCGATGAAACGCTCGTAGTGACCGAGGTCGAGATCGGTCTCCGCGCCGTCCTCCGTGACGAACACCTCGCCGTGCTGGTAGGGACTCATCGTTCCGGGGTCGATGTTGATATAGGGATCGAGCTTCTGCGAAGCCACCTTATAGCCCCGCATCTTTAAAAGCCGTCCCAAAGAAGCCGCCGTGATGCCCTTTCCCAGTCCCGAAACAACGCCGCCCGTGACAAAGACGTATTTTGCCATATCCTCTTTTCTTCCTCCTGTGCAAAGGCCGCGTCCGCATGCGCAGCCGAAAAATTCAGATGTTCACTTCGCCTTCGAAGGCATATGCCGCGGGACCCGTCATATATACGGCATCCTTTGTGACGCGGATGATAAGGTCACCCCCGCGCAGGTGCACCGTGACGTCCTCCCCCATGCCGCAGTACCCGTTCAGGACGGCGGCGACCGCACTTGCGCACGCGCCCGTGCCGCACGCCCACGTCTCGCCGCTGCCGCGCTCCCAGACGCGCATCGTGAGCTCGTTTTTCCCGTCCACATGCACAAATTCGGTGTTCACCCGCTCGGGGAACGCCGCGTGGTGTTCGAACGCGGAGCCGATTTTTTGCAGATCGAGCGCGTACGGGTCATCCACAAAGGTCACGCAGTGCGGATTGCCCATCGAGACGCAGGTAACGCTGTATTGCTTTCCCTCCACGTCGAGAGGGACGCCGACGGCGCGCTCCCCCGCAAAGCGCGCGGGGATGTGCGCGGGGCGCAGCTCCGCCGCCCCCATGTCAACGCGCACGCACGCTACGGCGCCGTCCTGCGCCGAAAGGGAAAGCGTCTTGACGCCGCTCTCCGTTTCAACGGTGAGCACGTCTTTGCGGATCCCCTTGATCTCATACAGAAATTTTCCGATGCAGCGGATGGCATTGCCGCACATCTTCCCCTCGCTGCCGTCCGCGTTGAACATGCGCATCCTGCCGTCCGCAACCTCGCTGCGGCAGATATACACGACGCCGTCCCCGCCCACGGAAAAGTGCCTGTCGGACAGTTTTTCGGCGATCGCGCCGGGCTCGGAGGGAAACCAGTCGAAACAGTCGAAGTAGATATAGTCGTTGCCGATGCCCTGCATCTTCCAGAAGTGTTTTTTCATCGTTCAGCGCGCGATGATCTGGTCGCGCTCCGCTCCTACCGAAATATAGGTGATCTTACATTCGCACAGCCGCTCGATGAGCTCCACATAGTCGCGCGCTTCGCAGGGAAGATCTTCATACCTGCGGCAGGAAGTGATATCGCAGTTCCAGCCCTTTATTTTCTCGAACACCGGCTTGCACCTGTCGAGCGCGTCGGGGAAGGGAAATTCGGTGATGCGCTTGCCGTCCAGCTCATATGCCGTGCAGATCTCCAGCTCGTCGTGCCCGGAGAGGATATCCAGCTTGGTGAGCGCGATCTCGTCCGCGCCCTGGCAGCGGATGCCGTAGCGGGACGCCACCACGTCGAAGGGGCCCACCCTTCTGGGTCTGCCCGTCGCCGCGCCGTATTCGCCCCCTGCCTTGCGCAGTTTTTCCGCCTTCTCCCCGAAATATTCGGCGGTGAAGGGGCCCTCGCCCACGCAGGTGGAATATGCCTTCATGATGCCGATGGACTTATCCAGCTTGAGGTTGGGCACCCCCGCGCCGATGGGCGCATAGGCGGCGATGGTCGAGGAGGACGAAGTGTAGGGATAAATGCCGAAGTCAATGTCGCGCAGCGCGCCGAGCTGCGCCTCGAACATGATATTCTTGCCTGCCCTGTTCGCCTCGTGCAGATAGAGTCCCACGTCGCAAATGTATTCCTTGAGCGGCTCGCCGTATGTCTTGAAGTACTCGATGACCTCCTCCGCCGTAACGGGCGCGTGTCCGTACCCCTTCTCGACGGTGAGATTTTTCCACTCCACGATGTCCTTGACGCGCGCGTACATGCGCTCGGGGTGCAGAAGCTCGCCCATGCGGAACGCCTTTTTCATGTATTTGTCCGCATAGACGGGCGCAATGCCGCGGCGGGTGGAGCCGAACTTTTTATCGGCAAGGCGCTCCTCCTCCAGACAATCCATAAGCACATGATAGGGCATGGTGATGACCGCTCTGTCGCTGATCTTCAGATTTTCAGGCGTGATGGAGATGCCCTGCGCGCGCAGCTTGTTCGCCTCCTCGGTGAGGTGACGGATGTCCACAACCATGCCGTTGCCCAGCACGTTGACGACGCCCTCGCGCAGAATTCCGGAGGGCAGAAGATTGAGGATGAATTTTCCCCTTTCATTGATAACGGTGTGCCCCGCGTTATTCCCGCCCTGATAGCGGCATACGATATCATAGTTCTCGGACAGAAGATCGACCATCCTGCCCTTTCCCTCGTCGCCCCAGTTGATCCCGCAGATCGAAGTCAGCATAATTTCCTCCCGGCAGGCGCCCGCAGGCTTGCGCGCGCCCTCAAAAACAATCGCCGATATTATACTATAATATCGCCTTTGTTGTCAAGCGCTGCGCCCAAAAAAGCAGGGGCAAAGTTGTCTGTGCGCCGTTCCCTCCTTTCACGAAAACGGCGTTGCCTTCTTTCGGTTTTTGACAGATATTTACAAACATTTCACGCCAAACGGTTGACAATCCGCCGTGGCGCGCGTAAAATAGAAAATCAAAAGAACGCGAGGTATTTCATAATGTATTGCAGGGACTGCGGCGCAAAGCTCACGTTGCGCTTTCTTGAAAACGAGGGGCTCATTCCATACTGCGAACAATGCGGGTCATTCAAGTTTCCCCTCTTTCCCGTTGCCGTCTCCATGACGGTGGTCAACCGCGCGGAGAACAAGATCCTGCTTGCCCGCCACGCGGGCGAGGAACAGTTCAAACTGTTCGCAGGCTATATCAAAAAGGGTGAGAGTGCCGAAAAAGCCATCCCGCGCGAACTTCGCGAAGAGACGAAGCTGACCGCCATCAAGTGGCGCTACCATGCTTCGCGCTACCATGACGCGAAGGATGTGCTCATGCTCAACTTTATCGTGACGGCAGACGAGGGCGAGACGGTGCTCAACGACGAATTGGAGGAAGTGCGCTGGTTTACCCCCGAGGAGGCGCGCGAGCATGTGATCAAGGGCTCGACGGCGGAGTACTTTCTGCTGGGCGCGCTGAATGAACTGGGAAGAAAAAAATAAGTTTGCGCGCTTCCCCATGAGCGCCCTATCTTGACATGAAACAATATCTGCTGCCCGGACAGGGGAAATTTTACAAGGCAAACCTGCACATGCACACCGTGGTTTCGGACGGCGAAATGACGCCCGACGAAGTAAAGCGCGCCTTCCTGGCGCACGGATATTCCGTCGTCGCCTTTACCGACCACGAGGTCATCGTACCGCACAACGACCTGACCGACGAAAATTTTCTTGCCCTCACGGGCTTTGAGATCGCCGTCAATCTTCCTCATCCGCCAACGTGGGACTTTGCCTTCATGAAGACGTGCCACATGAACTTCTACGCCAAGGAGCCCGGCAACGTGCTGTGCCCTGCTTTTGACGAAACGGGCGTCTGGCTCAAACATTCGCGTGCGTTCATCACGGACGAGATGCGCGCGCACGGCACCCGCCGCGAGTACAGCGCCGGCTGTTTCAACCGTCTGATCGCCGAGGCAAACCAAGCAGGCTTTCTGGTATCCCTCAATCACCCCGTCTGGTCGGGGCAGAATTACACCGACTACTGCGACATGAAAGGGCTTTGGGCGGTGGAGTGCTACAACTCCGGCTGCGCGCTGACGGGATACCCCGACACCGTACAGCCGCTCGACGACCTGCTGCGCCTGGGCGAGCGCGTTCTACCCATCGCCACGGACGACGCGCACTGCCTTGCGCACTGCTTCCACGGTTGGGTCATGATCGGAGCGGAAGCGCTGACCTACAAGGCGGTCATCCGCGCCATGGAACAAGGTGCCATGTACGCCTCGACCGGTCCCGCGATCGAAGAACTCACATGCGAGGAGGGCACCGTGCACATCGTCACCTCTCCCGCAGCAGAGATCACGCTCACCACGGAACGCCGCTTTGCCTTACGCATCGCCGCAAAGGAGGGCGAACTGCTCGAGGGCGCCTACTTCGATCTGAAGGAATATCTGTACAAATCCAAAGAAGGACCGGACGCAAACAAGGGGTGTTACTTTCGCATCACGGTGAAGGACGCTGCCGGGCGCTGCGCCTGGACGCGCGCCTATTTCGCGGATGAAATCGCATAAAATACGGGGGCGGGCTTGCTTTTTGGCAAGCTCGCCCCCTTTTTTCAGTCCTTTCAGCCTCTGACCTGTCCGTTCCCGCGGATGACATATTTGTAGGAGGTCAGCTCCTTCAGCCCCATCGGTCCGCGCGCGTGCAGTTTTTGCGTGGAGATGCCCATCTCCGCCCCGAAGCCAAATTCAAAGCCGTCGGTAAAGCGGGTGGAAGCGTTGACGTAAACGCAGGCGGAGTCGATCATCTGAAGGAAAGCTTCCGCCGCCGCCTTGTTCTGCGTGACGATCGCCTCGCTGTGGTGGGTGGAATGTTCGTTGATCCACGCGATCGCCTCGTCCACGCCGTCGACCACCCGGACGGAGAGCTTTAAGGCAAGGTATTCCCTGTAATAATCCTCATCGGAAGCAACGCCGACTGCGGGCGCATAGCGGCGCGTCCGCTCGTCCCCCACCACCTCGACGCCGCGCTCCAGAAGGGGCTGCAGCAGCCCGGCAAGATGACGGCGCGCAAATGCGTCGTCCACGACAAGGCTCTCGCAGGCGTTACACACGCTGGTGCGCTGAGTCTTGGCGTTGACGAGGATGTTCTTTGCCATTTCAAGGTCGGCGCTCTCTTCCACATAGACGTGGCAGTTGCCCGTTCCCGTCTCGATGACGGGGACGGTCGCATTGTCGAGCGCCGCCCGGATGAGGGACGCGCTCCCGCGCGGGATGAGCACGTCGAGAAACTGCTTCTGCCGCATGAACTCGCGGGCCCCCTCATGCGAGCAATCGGAGATGAGCTGGATGAATCCGGCATCGAAGCCGCCCGCGGAGAGCGCCCCCTTGATGACGCGCACGATGGCTTCGTTGGAGGCATAGGCGTCGCGGCTGCCGCGCAGCACCACGGCGTTGCCGCTCTTGATGCAAAGTCCCACGGCATCCGCCGTCACGTTGGGGCGCGCCTCATAGATGATACCCACCACGCCGAAGGGCACTCTCACACGCGCGATATCCAGCCCGTTCTCCGTCGTATGCCGCTCGATGACCTCGCCGACGGGGCAGGGAAGGCGCATGAGCGCTTTGAGCCCCTGCGCGATATCCGCGATGCGCTTTTCGTTGAGCATCAGGCGGTCGCAGAACTGCTCCCCGCGCGTGCATGCGGCAACGTCCTGTCTGTTTGCCGCAATGATCTCATCGCTATTTGCCGTGAGCGCCTCCGCCGCCAGCAAAAGCATTCTGTTCTTGTCCGCCTCCGAAGAATAGGCGATCGCACCCGCATGCTCCTTGGCAAGGCTGCAGGTCTCGGAAATCGTCATGACACCCTCTCCTTTTTACAGATTATATGAAATTATATCAAAAAAGAGCGGCGCTGTCAACGCACCGCTCTTTATTTCTCATATCAGCCCCCTTCTACCCTGCGCAAATAAAGTCATCCTCCCAAAATCAGTTGTCCTGTTTGTCATCTTCAGGCATGGGCGCACGGCGCAGGCAG
The DNA here is from genome assembly GCA_904394195.1 of Candidatus Gallimonas caecicola. GTDB lineage: Bacteria > Bacillota > Clostridia > Christensenellales > Borkfalkiaceae > Gallimonas > Gallimonas caecicola. Next base: position 3,210 of record CAJFNH010000037.1, on the reverse strand, counting down.
GAGATGGAAGCGCTCATCCTGTCATAACAGGCACTGATCCCCGCTTCGTCTGCCGAAAACTGCGTTGCACACGCCGCAGGAATACCGATGCGCGCCGCTGCGCCGAACGCGTCGATATTCGCCCCAAAAAAGAGAAATTCCCAGGAATATTTCGTCTGCTGATGCTCGATCATCCCCTTCACTTTCTCCAAAGAATAGCTGCGGCTTGCATTCTCGTAGCCGTCCGTAGTGATGGCGAAGATGACCTTTGCGGGGCGCTGCTCCTCGGGAATAGCCGCAAGGCGCTCGCCTACCGCGTCGATGGTCTTTCCAACCGCGTCCAGAAGCGCCGTCGAGCCGCGTGCAAAATATTCCTTCCCGGTGAGCGACGGAACGCTGCCGATATCCACGCCGTCATAGAGCACATCGTACTCGTTATCAAAGAGCACGGCGGTGACCCGCGTCTCCCCTTCCTCGGCGCGCTGCTTTTCAATGAGCCCGTTGAAGCCGCCGATGGTCTCATTCTCCAGGCCGTGCATCGAGCCGCTGCGGTCGAGCACAAATACCAGTTCCGTCAAGTTGTTGTTCATCTTTTTCCTCCTGTGTGTGTTTCATTTTGTTATTTCGCTAAAAAATTAAAAAATCCTTCTTTTTCGGATAGAATCTTTCCATTTACATATGTCAATTTATTCAGGCAATTCAATGTATAAATCATTTGATTCGCTGGCATCGGCGCGCTTTTTGGGACAATGCCTGACCCACTTTCTTCGAATTTTGGCAATATCCTCATCCATGTTATCTTCTTTGTGTTCGACAGGAGCTTTATTGCTTTCTACGTTGTCATCCAAAGCCACCATAATGTCACATAATTTTTTTGAGTTTTCCTCATCGGAAAATAGATCCGTCCGGATCTCGTCCTCCGCCGAAATATCACTATCTAATAGATTTTCTTCCTCCGGCTCTTCGTCATCATCGCATGACAAATCGATATCTTTCAAAAAATCGAAATCTTCGTCGGCAAACAAATCATCCGGATCCAAATCCTCGTCTAAATCATCCACTTCATCATCTTCCAAGGGCACTTCACCCTCTTGTGCTTTTTTTAAGGAATCACGCCGCTGCCGTTCCAATTCCTCCGAATCTGATTTCCATTCTTTTATTTGCGGAATTACGACAAGTATCAATAGTATGAGTCCACCCCAAATTATGGCAGCAATGCCACCATGCCCACCAAACAATCGATCTGCAAGCCACCATGCAACAGCGCATGTTCCGACAAAAAAAATGATCCAGCCTATCACTTTCAAAAATTTACGCACAGGTCTGTTCCCTCACACAAAACACCACGGTCCGCTTTCGCGCACATAGGAAGGGACATCAAATCCCTCTGGCAGTAATATACTCCTAACTCCGCGGACAGGCATATATCCGTCAAAATATAGTTGTAATGTCTTTAATTGATACGCCCGATCGATAAGCCATGTTTCATAAATATCGATACAATTCGGTTGTTCCCGGCATGATGTCGAACCACGGCGGACCAGGTGTCCGTAAAAATAACTGTGTCCCCTCTTTGCTATCAGCACTTCGTCGTTCAAGCCTTCCATAAGCGGGATCACGTTCATCGCGACGGACGCATCAAGCGCGCTTCCACCATGAAATCCCATTGGGTTTGCGGCGCTCCCTCCTCTTCCCCGAACAGTCACGCGTTGTTTCGGCAGATTTTCCAATTCCGCGAGCACACAGCGAATAAAATCACAATAGGGCATAAACAAATTCACGCCATCTTTTTTTAAACCGCGTATCAAATGATACGCTGCCTTTACGGGCTCATTCAGATAGGCGTAAACCGTGCCCAACTGTATGTCCCACATTCCAAGTTCTGAAAGATATTCCAAATAGGAAGAATTTTGAACTGTAGCAATTCCGGAAAACCCTCTTTTTTGCACCTCTTTCAGATACACCTTGCATCCCGCCTCGGCCGCTTTCAGGTCGATTTTTATATTATAAGAGCCAAATGTTAAACCAAACATCAACCGATGCAAATCTATCTGTGAGACACTGCGGTCTGCAAGAACATCATCGATGGTCTTTTGAGGGTCAAACGGCGGAAAGCGCATCAGAAAAGTCGCACCAAACCAACCGTTGGTACATTGAAGCCGGGCAAATTTTTCTTTGTCCATAGTGATTCCCATAATTCCTGTAACTTGCATCTTTTACATCTTTCCCCTATTTTTTTCTTCGGTAAATTTTGCACAGCAGCTTTTCCAGGCGGGATAATAGCTGTTCCTTTTCTTCCTCCGGTTTTCCCGTCGCCTCGCGCACGGCGCGCATGATGAACTGCGTTTCCTCCACGGAAAACTGCTTTCCGGACATGTAGAAGCCATACGCCGTCTTGACGATGGGATAACCGATCTCCTGCAAAAAAGCAATATTGCGCCCCACGGTCTTGCGGTCGCACGGATATACCTCGGATACCTGCTCGGCAATTTTGATCTGCGTGAGCGGGTGCTCGCGGTCCGTATTCGTTTCGAGGATCTTCAGGATCAGAATGATAAGATATTTCTTGCCCGGCATACCTTCACCCTTTTTGGTCTTTCGGCGTTCTCCATATCAAATTTTGAAGTATATGGATTTTCGGGCATTTTTTGGAAATATAAAAATACAGGAAATATGACAAGGATTGTCAAGATTTTTGCCCGAGTTTTCCCTTAATTGCCGAAAAATGACAAAAACAAAAAGGATATCCGCAAAAAATACCCTTTATATATATTATATCATGCCCGTTGTACCAAAAAGCGACCTTCGTCCGCGCATTGTTTAAATTTTTTATAGCATACAAAAGAGCGGCGCGATCGGCACCGCTCTTTCGCCGGCATGAATGTTTGAACGACGATCTCCTTCACGGCACCTGCCGCCCCGTTACGGGCACAAAAAAAGACCCGACAAAAGTCGGGTCCGCAGGCATGAACTTTTTTATTCCTCTTCTTCCTCTTCGGGAAGGTCGACGTTGTGCCAGACGGTCTGCACGTCGTCGTTCTCCTCCAATTTGTCGAGCATCTTGCGGAAGGTCTCGAGCTTTTCCTCGGGCAGCGTGATCCTGCTCTGCGGGAACATGCCCAGTTCGGCGCTGAAGAAGGAGAGTCCCTTCTCCTCCAGAAATTTGCGCACGTCCGAGAAGGCGGGAACGGAAGTATATACCTCGTAGGCGTCCTCCGTCGTGACAACGTC
>CAJFNH010000036.1 GCA_904394195.1 Candidatus Gallimonas caecicola | reverse complement strand
ATGCTTTGACCCACGCGATCGAGGGCTATATCACCAAGGGCGCATGGGCGATGAGCGATATGTTCCACCTGAAGGCAATCGAGATCATTTCCAAGAACCTGCGCGGCGCGGTCGCCAACACGCCCGAAGGCAGAGAGGGCATGGCTTTGGGACAGTACATCGCCGGCATGGGCTTCTCCAAGGTGGGCCTGGGCATCGTCCATTCGATGGCGCACCCTCTCGGCGCGCTGTATGATACGCCGCACGGCGTGGCGAACGCCATCATTCTGCCCACCGTCATGGAGTACAACGCCGAGGCGACGGGCGAAAAGTACCGCGATATCGCCAAGGCAATGGGCGTCGAGGGCGTGGACAAGATGACGCTTGCGGAGGCAAGAAAGGCAGCAATCGGCGCTGTCAGACAGCTCTCCGCGGACGTCGGTATCCCCAAGGATCTCAAGGGCATTGTCAAGGAAGAGGATCTTGACTTCCTCGCGCAGTCGGCAATGGACGACGCCTGCCGCCCCGGCAATCCCAAGGATCCCACGAAGGAAGATATCATCGCGCTGTATAAATCCCTTCTGTAAGCAGGGTTTTCCGGAGGGAATGTACGCCCGCAGAAGCCTGCGCAGGTTTCTGCGGGTGATTTTTAGAGCAGACGGCGACTCCGGCGCCGTGCCAAGGGAAAATATGCAAAGGGATAAGGTAAGGTTTGACGTTGCCGTTGTGGGCGGCGGCGTTGTGGGAGCGCTCACGGCGCGCGAGCTGAAAAAGTATGCCCTGTCCGTCGCCGTACTGGAGGCGGCGGACGATGTTGCGGCGGGTGCGTCAAAGGCGAACAGCGGTATCGTGCATGCGGGTTTTGACGCTTTGCCCGGCACTCTGAAGGCAAAGTATAACGTGGCGGGCAATGCCGCGATGGAGGGCGTTTGCTGCGAACTGGGAGTGCCCTTTGCGCGGTGCGGCTCGCTGGTCGTCGCCCGCAGCGGCGAGGAGGCGGGACTGGAGGCGCTGTCTGAACGCGGGCGCGAAAACGGCGTGGAAGGGCTGGAGATCGTCGGGCGGGACAGACTTTTACAGCTCGAGCCGCATATCGCGCAGGAGATCACGGCGGCGCTGTATGCGCCCACGGGCGGCATCGTTTGTCCGTACGCTCTGACCATTGCCGCCATGGGCAACGCGATGGACAACGGCGCGCAGCTCTTGTGCGGGTTTGAAGTCACAGGGGCGCAGAAAAGTTCGGACGGCTGGCGGCTCGCATCTGCGGACGGACGGGAAGTTTCGGCGCGCATCGTCGTCAACTGCGCGGGTGCGGGCGCGGAGCGCGTTGCCGCGCTCTTCGGCGATACGTTCTTTCACATCGGACTGCGACGCGGGGAGTACATGCTGCTCGACAAGTCCGTGGGCACGTTCGCGCGGCACACGGTGTTCTCGCTGCCCACCAAGGCGGGCAAGGGCGTGCTCGTTACACCCACGGCGGACGGAAATCTGCTTGTGGGACCGACTTCCGTGGAGGATGGCGCCTATTCGACGGCGGTGCGGCGGGAAGCGTTCGGTGAGATCGCGCAAAGGGCGCTCGCCATGCTCGCGGATATCCCCTTCGGGCAGGTCATCACCTCGTTTGCGGGCGAGCGCGCGTACTCCGACCGCCACGACTTCATTCTGGAATGGGGCGCGGAGGGGGTGTTCCATGCGGCGGGCATCGAATCGCCCGGGCTGACGGCTTCCCCCGCTATCGCGCGCGACGTTGCGGCGCAGATCGCGGGCGCGCTCGGCGCAAAGGGGAACGCCGCCTTCGATCCTTTCCGCAGAAGTGCGCATTGGTTCAGGGAACTCTCGCGCGAGGAAAAGAACGCGGTCATCGCCCAAGACCCTGCATACGGAAAGATCGTGTGCCGCTGCGAGGAAGTGACGCTGGGCGAGATATTGGACGCCATGCGGCAAAACCCGCCCGCGCGGACGCTGGACGGGGTGAAGCTGCGCACGCGCGCGGGGATGGGCAGGTGCCAGAGCGGCTTCTGCCAGCCCGCCGTGTTCAACGAGCTCATGCGCGAGTGGGGCATGACGGCGGAGCAGGTCACCAAAAACGGAAAGACGTCGTTCATCATTGCGGGCGGCGAGATATAGGAGGCAGTTCATGCACTTCGAAAGGACATTCAGGGCGGCGGGCACGGAGTATGCCGACTATGATAAAATGGTGCCTGCGCCCTATCTGCGCGGCACGTTCGGGCTGAACGGCGCGCCGGAGAGCGTGCGCATCCGCATTACCGCCGCAGGGTTTTACGACCTGTATATCAACGGCGTTCGCATCACCAAGGGCATCCTGGCGCCCTATATCGGCAATCCAGACCACGTTCTCGTGTACGATGAGTACGACTTGACGCCCCATGTGCGCAAGGGGAAGAACGTGCTGGGCATCATCCTGGGCAACGGCTTCAACAATGCGTACGGCGGCTTCATCTGGGACTTTGACAAGGCGCCCTTCCGCAGCGCGCCCAAGTGCGCGTTCTGCGTGGAAGCGGACGGCAAGGAGGTGTTCTCCTCGCGCTGTACGCTGCGCACGGCGCCTTCGCCCATTCTGCGCGACGAGTATCACGAAGGGGAAGTGTACGACGCCCGCCGCGAGATCGCAAACTGGGCAAGCCCTGCCTTCGACGACAGCGGATGGCAGAGCGCGGCGCAGGCGCGCACGCCGCGGGGCGAGTGCGTGCTTGCCGACTTCGAGCCCATCGCCGAATATAAAAGGCGGCGCGCCGTCGCCTTCTATCCCGCCGCGGACGGGTACATCTACGACTTCGGCGTCAACACGGCGGGCGTTCCCGTTCTGAAGGTGGACGGCGTGCGCGGGCAGGAGATCAGGCTGGTGTGCGGCGAATGGCTGCGCGGCGGCGTGATGGATACGCAGAACATCCAGTGCGGCGTGCGCATGGACAGGCACATGCCCGACAACCAGACCATCGTATATATCTGCAAGGGCGAGAAGGGCGAGGGCTTTACGCCCTGTTTCAGCTACTACGGCTTCCGCTATGTGAAGGTGACGGGCGTCACGCCCGAACAGGCGACGGCGGACCTTGTGACCATGTCCGAACAGAGTTCCGCCCTTGCGCGCCGCGGGTATTTTGCCTGTTCCGACCGCTATGCCAACGCCACGTTCGAGAACACGGTGCGCAGCGATTATTCCAACTTTTTCTATTTTCCCACCGATTGCCCGCACCGCGAAAAGAACGGCTGGACGGGGGACGCGTATCTTTCGTCGGAGCAGTTCATGCTGCTCCTGGATGGACAGCGTTCGCTGCGCAGGTGGCTCGCCTGCATCCGCGCGGCGCAGAAGGAGAACGGCGCCGTCCCCTGCATCGTGCCCACGGCGGGCTGGGGATACGGCTGGGGGAGCGGCCCTTCGTGGGACGGCGTGCTCACCGCTCTGCCCTATATGCTCTACCGCTACGGCGCGGGCAGGGAGGTTCTTGCGGAAAATGCGGACGCCATCGAGCGCTATCTCGGCTTTCTGGAGGGGCTGCGAGGGGAAAATGGCGTCATCGCCTACGGGCTGGGCGACTGGTGTCAGATCGGCGCCAAGAACGAGGCGGACTATTGGACGCCCAACGCGGTGACGGACACCTGCAGCGCCATCGATATCTGCGACAAGGCCGCGCGCATCTTCGGCGTGCTCGGACAGGAGGAGCGGCGGGCGCGGGCGCAGCGGCTGGCGGCCTCCCTGCGCGAAGCGGCGCGCGAAAATTTTATCGACTGGAACAACGGGGCGGCGGCGTACTGCCGCACGCAGACGGCGCAGGCATTGCTCATCGCGCGCGACGTGTTCCGTAAGGAGGAGAGCGCACAGGCGATGCACGCGCTGCTCGAGATGATCGAGGGGGCGGAACGGCACATGCGCGTGGGCGTTTTGGGTATCGGCGCGCTGCTGCGCGTTCTTGCCGACGGCGGACATGCCGACCTTGCCTATGAGATGGCGATGTCGCCCGACCGGCCGTCCTATGCCGACCAGATCCTGCACGGCGCAACCTCCCTGTGGGAATTCATCCACATTCACAAGCCCGGCTCGGACAAAGTGGCTTTGGGCAGGCTGAAGTCGATGAACCACCACTTCTGGGGAGACATCGCCGCATGGTATATGACCTATCTTGCGGGGCTGCGCGTCAACGAGGCGTTCGACGACCCCGCCCGCATCGACATCGCGCCCTGCTTTGTGCGGCAGCTGGGCTTTGCGCAGGCAAGGCATATCACGCCGCGCGGCGAGGCCTCCTGCGCATGGCAGCGGCGCGCCGACGGGAAGATCGACCTGTTCGTGCGCCTGCCGCAGGGCACGCACGGCGAACTCAAGCTGTGCGGCGGCTGGCAGAGCACGGGCGATGCCCGCCTTCAGCCGGGCGGGAACCAATTTGTCCTCTCGCGCAGCGAAGGGAAAGCATAGGAAAAAACAGAGGAAAAGATATGGAGCGGAACATCGTCATTATCGGGGGCGGTCCTGCGGGACTCGCCGCCGCCGTCGCCGCGTACGACGCGGGCGAGAGGGATATCGTCGTCATCGAACGCGAGGAGCGGGCGGGCGGCATTTTAAAGCAGTGCATCCACAACGGGTTCGGGCTGACGCGCTTTCACGAGAGCATGACGGGCCCCGAATACGCGCAGCGCTTTCTGGACGAAGCGACCGCGCGCGGCATTGAGATCATGACGAACACGTTTGTGACGGAGCTCTCGGCGCGCAAGGAGGTCACCTGCATGAACGAGCGCGGCGTGTTCACGATCAAGGCGCAGGCGGTCATCCTCGCCATGGGCTGCCGCGAACGCAGCAAGGGGGCGCTGAACATTGCGGGTACCCGCCCCGCGGGTCTGTTCTCCGCCGGTACGGCGCAGAAGTACGTCAACATTTACGGTCACCTTCCCGGCAAGCGGGTGGTCATCCTGGGCTCGGGGGATATCGGGCTGATCATGGCGCGCCGCATGACGCTGGAGGGCGCAAAAGTGGAGTGCGTATGCGAAATCATGGAACATTCGAGCGGACTTCGCCGCAATATCGCGCAGTGCCTCGATGACTTCGGCATCCCGCTTCTGCTCGAACACACCATCGTGGAGATCAAGGGGAAGGAGCGCGTGGAGGGCGTCGTCATCGCGCAGGTGGACAAGGCAAAAAAGCCCGTTCCCGGAACGGAGCGGGAGATCGCGTGCGATACGGTGCTCTTTTCCGTCGGGCTCATCCCGGAGAACGAGCTTTCCAAAGGGGCGGGGCTTGCGCTCGACGCGCGCACCAAGGGCTGCTTTGTGGATGAGAACAGGCAGACGGACATTCCCGGCGTATTTGCCTGCGGGAACGTGCTGCACGTGCACGACCTGGTGGACTTCGTTTCGGAGGAGGCGGAGATCGCGGGCAGGGCGGCGGCGGAGTATGTTCTGCACGGCGGGGACGCAGCGGCGGCCCTTCCCACGCAGGCGGGGGAGAACGTGAGCTATGTTTTGCCCCAACGCGTCGGGCGGGAGGGGGACGTCAAGTTGTATTTCCGCGTGAAGAGCGCCATTCGCGGCGCCGTCGTCCGCGTGGAGGCGGGCAGTGCGGTGAGAACGTATAAGCGCATTGCTGTGGCGCCCGGCGAGATGGAGAACGTGACGGTGCGTGCGGCAGACCTTGCCGACGCGCAGGCGGTCTGCATCAGCGTGGTGCGGGAGGTGTGATTTGGAGCGTAAATTGGTGTGCATCGAATGTCCGCGCGGGTGCGAACTGACGGCGGTAGCGACGGCGGACGGCGTGGTCGTTGCGGGGAACTTTTGTCCGCGCGGGAAAAAGTACGCCGAGGCGGAGATGACCTGCCCGCGGCGCGTTGTGACGAGTACCGTGCGTTCGGCGCACGGAATGATCCCTGTCAAGACGAGAGGGGAAGTGAAAAAGGAAAAGATCTTTGCGGTGATGGCGCGCATCCGTGCGCTGCGCATCGACCGAGACGTTGCACAGGGCGAGGTGCTCGACCCCGACATCGACGGCGAGGGGACGCCTCTCATCGCAACGGCTGCCTGTCATGGATGATCGCTTTTGGCCTTCGCGTGCGCTTGGTGCGTTGCGGGGGCTTTTTTACGGGAAAAATAGGGGCGGAGCCTGTCGGCGATCCTTTTGGCGGATACCTTTTCGAAAGAATATTGACTTTTTCCTTAAATTGCATATAATAAAGACAGATAGAGCTTTCAGGCTGAAAATTGAGTAGCAGCTCGTAAAAAATTGCGTGCGTCCGAAAACTATATCATAAGCGCGGAAGAAATCTTCCGCGCTTATATTATATTTTACTTTGAAATTTTGATCATCCGCAATTCTTTTTCACAAAGTTTTCATGGATGATTGCTTTTTTGCGTATGGCGTGATATAATAAAAAAAGCGTGCGGTGCCGCTTGCGGCATGGCGGAAAATCAGGGAGAGGTATTACCAATGAAACTCATCTACGGCGTCAAAGACAGACCCAAACCCGGGCAGCTTATTTTGTTTGCCCTGCAGCAGCTTCTTGCCATCCTTGCGGCGACCATCACCGTTCCCATCGTCGTCAACTCCAACACGGGGAGCGATATGTCCATCTCCGCGGCGTTGTTCGGCGCAGGCGCGGGAACGCTCGTCTACCTGCTCTTCACCAAATTCAAGAGCCCCGTTTTCCTGGGCAGTTCGTTTGCGTTTATCGGCTCGATGACGGCGGCGTTCGCCGGGGCGGCGTCCATGTCGATGGGCTATCTGGGGCTTCTGATCGGCGCCGTGTTTGCCGGGCTCGTATATGTCATCATTGCCGTTGCCGTGCACTTTGCGGGCGTCAAGTGGATCGACAAGGTGATGCCCGCCGTCGTCATCGGTCCGACGGTTGCCCTCATCGGTCTTTCCCTTTCGGGCAGCGCGGTCTCCAATGCATTGAGTACCGTTACGGACGCTTCCGGAAACTATGTGATGGATCTTCACGCCATTCTCTGCCTGATCTGTGCCCTTGCCACGCTTGCCGTGACCATCGTCTGCTCGGTGTACGGCAAAAAGATGCTCAAAATGATCCCCTTTATCATCGGCATCCTCTCGGGCTACGTGCTTGCCGCCATCTTTACGGCATTCAGCTATATTCCCGGTGCGGACGCGGGATTGCGCATCATTGATTTTACGCTCTTCAACGATATGCAGTGGGTGCCTGATTTTACCTTTGTGGAGGCGCTCTTCCTCAATGATTTTGCGGTGGAAGCGGGGGATGTGGGCGCATATATCGGCACCATTGCGGTGGCGTATATTCCTGTTGCCTTCGTTGTGTTTGCCGAACATCTTGCCGATCACAAGAATATCTCTTCCATCATCGAGCACGATCTGCTCACCGATCCCGGCCTTTCGCGCACGCTTTTGGGCGACGGCATCGGCTCTATCGTGGGCGCCGTGTTCGGCGGCTGTCCCAATACGACGTACGGCGAGTCCATCGGCTGCGTTGCCATCTCCGGCAACGCCTCCGTCGTCACCATTCTCACGACTTCACTGCTCGCCATCGTGGCATCCTTTATTGCACCGTTCGTCACCTTCCTTGCGACCATCCCGAGCTGCGTGATGGGCGGCGTTTGCATCGCACTCTACGGCTTTATCGCGGTCAGCGGCCTGAAGATGATCCAGAAGGTGGACCTGAATGAGAACAACAACCTGTTCGTGGTCTCCACCATTCTCGTCACGGGCGTGGGCGGCATGGCGCTCTCCTTCGGGCAGGTCACCATCACCGCCATTGCCTGCGCGCTCATTCTGGGCATTCTCGTGAATGTGCTCGTCAACATAGGCAATAAAAAGAACAGGGCGAGCGGCACTGCTCCCGGAGCTGCCGCCGAGGCGCCCGTTCTCAAGGAGAATGTGCAGGGAGAGGCCGTGACGGACGCCTCGGACCTTGTAGAGGAAGCGGCCGCCGCAGACGCGGCGCAGACAGCGCAGGAGGCGGACGATGAAAGCGTATCCTAACGTATTTATCTTCGATCATCCGCTCATCAAGCACAAGATCTCCATTCTGCGCGACAAGCGCACGGGCATGAAAGAATTTCGCGAACTGGTCGAGGAGATCACGCAGATCATGACCTATGTGAGCATGGACGACGTGGAGCTCGTACCCGTTGAGGTAGAGACTCCTCTGGAAAAGACGGTGCAGTACCGCATTCCCGAGGAGAGCGTTGCCATCGTGCCCATTTTGCGCGCGGGACTGGGGATGGTCAACGGCGTGCACAAGGTGTTTCCCACGGCGCGCGTGGGACATATCGGCATGTACCGCAACGAGGAGACGCTCGAGCCGCAGGAGTACTACTGCAAGCTGCCCGACGGCATCGAGAACAAGACGGTCATCCTGGTTGACCCCATGCTGGCGACGGGTGGGTCGGCGTGCGACGCGCTTGCCGCCCTCAAAAAGAGGGGCTGCAAGAATATCCGCATGATGTCCATTATTGCCGCGCCCGAGGGCATCGACCGCGTGGCGCGCGAGCATCCAGACGTCCGGGTGTACGTTTCCACGCTGGACAGGGAACTGAATGAGAACGGTTATATCCTGCCCGGCCTTGGCGACGCGGGCGACAGGCTGTTCGGAACAAAGTAAACACAGAGAAAGCAGGAGCCCGCGCTGCAGCGCGGGCTCCTGTTCAAAAGACCGGACAAGAAGGGAATGAGCCCCGCCTTTTTCAAAAGACGGGGCTCATTTTTTTGCGTTTCAGGCGTTGATGCCCTTTTGCTTTTCGTTCCGGTAGGGGGTGTTGTAGAGGTCGGCGGCGTTCAGGCAAAAGAGCGGTTTTCCGGTCTTGTCGAACGACACTTTGAGGACGTGCGCGTGACGGTTGTGGTCGTCCAGCGGATCGCCCACGATCTTTTCATAGTCGCGGAAGTGCAGAAGCGTGAGCACCTCGTCCTCGTCGCCGCGCACAAAGCAGTTGTGCCCGGGACCGTAGACCTTGAGCGCCTCATCCGTCTTGAGCACGGGGTATCTCTCCTTCGACCAGCTGCGCGGGTCGAGCAGGTCGGCGTTCTCATCGGCGCAGAGCATGCCCATGCAGTAGCATGCGCCCGTTGCCGAGGCGGAATAGGTGAGGTAGAGCTTGCCCCGGGTCTCGGGAGTGTGCAGAACGGCGGGGCCTTCGTTGACCCAGAAGCCGCCGTCGCGCTCCCAGTCATAGTCGGGAGAAGTGAGGCGCACGAACACCGTTTTGAGCTTTGTGGGGGTCTCCAGTTCGGCGATGAGCAGATCGGAGATGGGCGTGGGTGCACGCGAACAGCCGAATTTCTGCGCCCAGACCGCGTACCATCTTCCCTTGTTCTCAAACACCGTCATGTCCAGCGAGAAGTCGGTAAAAGGGTAAGGGTCGCCGGGCGCCGCTTCCATCGGGACGGCGTCCCCCCAGTCGTCCGTCATGGGGTCGCTGCCCTTGCACACGAGCGCATAGGGGCGGATATCCCAGACGTCGGGCATGTGCCCTGCGGCGAAGTAGATGACCCATTTGCCCATGATATAGTGCAGCTCGGGCGCCCAGATGTGCGAGGCGAGCGCGCCTGTTTCGTGCTTCATCCATACGGTACGCGCGGGAGCGGACGCAATGCCGTTCACCGTGTCCGCACAGGAGAGTTCGATGCGGTCGTACAGGGGGCAGGTCGCCGTAAAATAGTACTTGCCGCCGTGTTTGTAAAGGTAGGGATCGGCGCGTTGGGGCGCAAGGGGAGAGAGATAGGTTGCCATGATCAAAT